>CASEFP010000167.1 GCA_949287225.1 uncultured Lentisphaeria bacterium | reverse complement strand
ACAGTTTCATACAGCGATGCTCTGCATCGCAAAAATGCTTCGTGCAGGACTCTCAGTCCTGCCGCGGTCCAGCTGCGTAAGCTGGTCGCCGCAGGCGAAATCCCCGATACCGCGTATGCTTGCATCGCGGTAATTCATTTGTCTTACAGTACAAAAAAAAACCGGAATCCCGAAGGGTTCCGGTTTTCCGGTCGGAAATACGATTACTGGGAGATCGCTTCCGCGGGGCATTCCCCGACGCAGGCTCCGCAGTCAATGCATTTGCCATCATCGACATGCGCTTTTCCGTCAACCATGGAAATCGCCTCGACGGGGCAGGCTCCGGTACAGGCTTCGCATCCGACGCATTTTGTTTCGTCAACTTTTGCCGCCATAATAAAAACCTCCTGTTTTGAGTTTTTGAAAATAAAATCCGAAGTCCTGTAAGATAACGCTGCAACGTGCTTTCGTCAAGCTCTCTCCCTGTTTTTTTCAAGAGATTTCCTCCCGGAAGGCTCGCGCGCTGGAGAGGATTCTTCCTCCTGTGCGGCGTTTGTCTTTCTGTGTCCCGCAGGGGATTGCTCTTTGTACATTTCCTGAATTAGATATTCTCCGAGAAGATCCAGGGATTGAAAGATTGTTTCGGCATCCTTTCTGCGGCCGCAGGAAGCGTATCCGCAGCCGATCCAGATGGAGAGGGCGATCGGATTGATTCCCCGTAAATCATTTTTCTGATCCTCTGGGGTCAGGTCATGAATGATGAAGGTATAGGCCTGACGGGTTTGTGTGTCGGTTGCGTAAACCGTGTTGCCGATGACGTCGTTGACAAGGAGGGTGAGTGGTGTGCCGGGGGCTTTCCGGAAAGCTACCGTGACGGTCTGCCCGATCCGTTGTTTCCACTGCCTGGCGAAGATGTAGGGAACGTCGCGCAGGCTGGAGAATACATTTTCCAAGCCGGGGAGCAGTTCCCTGCTTGCGCGCAGATTGTAATATTCGCAGGCCATGTCGAACTTCCCTTCGAGAAGCATCGGGGCAAGTGTTGAAAAAATCTGGTGGATCTGACTGCGCTGCTGCCTGTCCTTCAGGCGCAGAACGGTTTTTGCTTTTGCATCCGCCTGTTTCCTGCTGTTATAGTAGCGGAAAAGGCAGTAGAGCGTGGATACGGAAAACAGCGAAGCCGCTGCAAGAAATACGAACGCGTAACGCCATTTGATGTTTGCGAATCTGCATGCGGCGGGCATTGGTGTTTTCCGTTCGTAGACCAGCTTGGACGGCAGGATATGATTTTTGAGAAATGCGTCAAGATCCAGTTCCAGCTCATCAATTGACTGATAGCGGTCGTCCCGGTTTTTCCGGATGCATTTGAGAATGATGTATTCCAGATCGGTATGGAGCTCCGGTTTGAGCTCTCTCGGCGGCTGAGGCTCCTGGAGCGCGTGCATTCTCCGAAGTTCCTGGGGATTGGTGGAATCGAACGGCAGTTTTCCCGTGCAGAGCTGGTAGAGGGTGATGCCGAGAGAATAGACGTCGGCTCTGGAGTCGCATGAGCTGGCGTCTATCGCCTGTTCCGGCGGCATGTACTGTTCGGTTCCGAGCGACGTGAAGGAAATCGTCTGGGCATAGGAGCTGATCCGCGGATCTCCGCTGATTTTGGCGAGCCCCATGTCAAGAACCTTGACAGTGCCGTCGTCGGCGAACATGATGTTCTCCGGCTTGATGTCCCGGTGGACGATTCCATGGTATTCGGCCGCCATAAGTCCGAGGCAGACGTCATGGGCGATTTGGGCCGCCCGGTGCTGCTCCAGCGCCCCCTCCCGTTCCAGCAGATCCTGCGCGCTGCCGCCGCTGATGTATTCCATGACCAGATAGACATTGTCCTTGTCATAGCCGCAGTCGTAAACACGCACGATGTTCGGATGATTCAGTTTCGCGCAGATCTTGGCGGATTTGATGAAGCGGTCGCAGGAGGCCGTGTCCGTCACGTATTCCATCCGCAATGCCTTGAGTGCCACCGGAATCCCGAGATTCGGATGAATTCCCTTGTAGAGTTTTCCCATCCCGCCGTAGCCGATGAATTCCGTGATCCGGTACTGGCCGATCTGTTCCGGGATGATGCTGTCGATTTCGGAATATTCCTCCACGATGCTGGAGTCATCGACCTTGAATTCATGGGAACAGACACATTCCACGCTGCATCCGTGCGAGACGTGTTCCAGTTCAGTGACGCGTTTGCATTCCGGACAGATAATTTTCATATGGCGCCAGGTGCTCCCTTATGATCCGCATTCAATATACCGGCGCTGGCGGAAAATGCAATTTGCTGGAGTCTTTTTTCCGCATTTTTTGAAGGGATGAGCCCGACGTGTTCCGCAGAGTATTCTCCGCGCGGAGCCGTCCGCCCGGCGGAGAGAAAATCTGGCGGCGGAAGACCGATTACTGGGCGGCATTCTCGACAGGAACCAGTTTGTCGCCGGTCCATTTATTTGCGGCGAGATCAATCCGGATTTCATGAACAGGATAGATCCAGAGCAGGTTCAGGGAATTTTCCTTTGCCGCCCATTCATAGGCTTTTTTCCCGGCGAGCGGCATGAGGCTGATCCTGTCCTCCTGTTTGGAGAAGTGGGCGATCACGATCTGGTTGGAGTCGCGGAGTTTGGCAATGACAATGCCGCCGTCCCGCGGATAATCTCCCCAGGCAATCAGAAAGGCTGTGCCGTCCGGAAAAGTGGACTTGACCGAGGCATCCGCCGCAAGAGCGAAGTAACCGTCTTTGACTTTGCAGGCGAATTCCATCTCGCCGGTGCCGAACTGATGTCTTTTTGCGAAATCGACCGGCGATTCCACCAGCGGATCGAATTCCGCGATCTGTTCAAATGTGGTAACAGGAACGGTCTTTTTTTCCTCTTTCGGCATACCGTAGACGGCGCGTTCGTCGCGCAGCTGATATTTCGCGGGATTCAGGCTTTCGATCTCTTTGTAGTGGATTCCCCCCGGCATGAACGGTTTGAGCTTCTGGTGGATTTTTTCGATCCAGAGTTTACCGCTGATGTTGGTGGTTTTTCCGCTGCGCCAGAAAAGAATGGTGCTGTGTGCAATGCCCAGGTTCTGAGCAAGCAGGGTAATGTTTCCGTAATAATCGCTGGCCCGATCGATCGCATCAAGAATTTCAGGAGTTACTTTCATTTTCCTTCTCGCTGTTTCTACGGTATGTTGCTTGTTAAATGGATAAAATAGTCTCTTTCACGCCTGTTGCAAGGACGTTTTTCACTTTTTTGCCGGAAAGTTTTCCTTTTTCGCAGGATTCACGCATTTTATGCAGGAATTGCCGCTTCCGTACCTGCGGGAACGCCTGATTCTTCCACACTGCCGTGCGCGGCTATAAAAAAAACGCAGTCTCGGAAGACTGCGTTTTTTGTCTCGAATGGAAACGGATGACGCTTATTTGTCATAGGCGTGTCCAGCGGAGCCGAGCACGTTGATGACCTTGTGCGTGTACATCGCTTTCATCCTGTCGCGGGCCGGACCGAGATACTTTCTCGGATCGAATTCGGCGGGTTTTTCCGCAAAGACTTTGCGGACGCCGGCCGTCATCGCGAGACGGGAGTCGGAGTCGATGTTGATCTTGCAGACCGCGGATTTCGCGGCTTCGCGGAGCTGTTCCTCCGGAATGCCGACCGCCGCCTTGAGCGCGCCGCCGTATTTGTTGATGATGTCAACCTCTTCCTGCGGAACCGAGGAGGCGCCGTGCAGAACGATCGGGAAGCCCGGGAGCTCCTTTTCGATTGCCTTGAGGATGTCGAATGCCAGCGGCGGCGGAACGAGTCTGCCGGTTTTCGGATCGACCGTGCACTGCTCCGGCGTGAACTTGTAGGCGCCGTGGGAGGTTCCGATGGAGATCGCGAGGGAATCTACTCCGGTTTTGGTCACGAAATCGACGACCTGCTCGGGCTTCGTATAGTGGGATTCCGCTGCGGAGACTTCGTCCTCGACACCGGCGAGAACGCCGAGCTCGCCTTCGACCGTCACATCGCGCGGATGCGCATACTCGACGACCTTCTTCGTGAGGGCGACGTTTTCATCATAGGGAAGGGCGGATCCGTCGATCATGACCGAGGAGAATCCGAAGTCGATGCAGGATTTGCACAGTTCGAAGCTGTCGCCGTGGTCAAGGTGCAGGACGATCGGAATCGGGCCCTTGCCGTTGCTGATTTCGCGGGAGTATTCGACCGCGCCCTGCGCCATGTAGCGCAGAAGGGTCTGGTTCGCATACTGGCGCGCGCCCTTGGAAACCTGGAGGATCACGGGGGATTCGTTTTCCGTGCAGGCCTGGATGATCGCCTGAAGCTGTTCCATGTTGTTGAAGTTGAATGCCGGAATCGCGTAGTGGCCGGCCATTGCCTTTTTGAACATCTCGCGGGAATTCACGAGACCGAGGTCCTTGTAGCTTACTGCCATTTTGAAATCCTTTCCTTAAAAGGTGAAAAATCTGTTGCACTACTTTATACGACAAATGAAAAATTTCAACCTCCGGAATGCAAAACTTTCATAAATAGTGACTCTCCGCCGAAAAAAAGGCAAATCGCTGTTTCATGCTATTGCCATCCGCCCGTTTCGGATGTATATTGATATACTGAATATAACCATGCGGGAGTTTCTTATGCCGAAACCGGGAATCACCTACAAGGGGAAACCCATCGGAGCATCGAAGGGCGCTTCGAAAAAGAAGAACGACGAAAATACCGGAAGCCGGAAATGGCTCTGGATTTTTGCTGTCGTTCTGATTCTCTGTGCCGCAGGGGGCGGCATTTTTCTGTTCGCTCGTTCTCACGGCGGATTTCTTCCCGCCGCAACGGGAGGGGTTTCCGATACATTCCGCCGCCTGACCGGGACGGGAGATGTCGAGGATGCCTTTGCTCCCGGAGGAACATTGCCGAGCAGCATTCCCGCCGATCAGGACGGGCGTTCCGGCATCGCGATCAAGGCACTTGCCGATGGCGAACGGCTTTTTTCGATGAAACGCTACGCCGCCGCGCGCGACAAGGCGCGGATCGCCATAGGCAAATTCAAGTATCCCGATCCCGACTGGCAGAGAAGCATTGATCTTCTCAACAAAGCCAGCACGGAAATTCTCGACGGCAACGGCAGTGCGCCGGAAACATTCCTCTACTCGGTACGCGAAGGCGACACTTTTACGAAAATCGGCGCAAAATTCGGCACCACCGCCGAGGCGATCCAGCGGATCAACAAGATTTCTCCCGCGCGGACCGATCTGAAAATCGGGCAGGAACTGACCGTTTACAGCGGGAAATGGCGCATCAAGGTCAGCAACGCCCGCAAGAAACTCTATCTTTATGACGGGATGAATCTTTTCAAGGTCTATCCGGTCGGTGTTGCGATGGAGTTCAATTCCCCGCAGGGAATTTACAGACTTGATTCCAGAATGAAGAATCCGATCTGGAAATACCGGGGGAACACCTACCGGCCCGGCGATCCGCTGAACATTCTGGGCACGCACTATCTCAGCTGTGTGGATGCCGCGGAATACAAGGTCAAACAGCCGTTTCTGATTCACGGGACCAACCGGGCGGAAAATGTGGGCCGGACAATCGCCGGCCCCGGCTTTGTCAGTATGAAAAACGAGGATGTCAACGAGTTGTGTTCGATCGTCCCGGACGGGATCGAGGTCGAAGTCATCAGATAACCGCCCATGCGGGATGGGCGCTTTTAAAGAACAACACCGGAGAAAAAGCAATGGCGGAAATAGTGCTTGAGTTTGAAAGACCGATTGCCGAACTGGAGGCGAAACTTGCCGAATGGGAGTCCCTCAGTTCTTCCAGCAATCTGAGCGTGGATGATGAACTGAACGCTCTGAAACGGAAAATCGAGGAGACGAAAAAGAGTATTTACGACTCCCTGACTCCCTGGCAGCGCGTTCAGCTGGCCCGTCACCCGAACCGCCCCTACACGCTCGATTACATTGACCGCATCTTTACGGACTTTCTGGAATTCCACGGCGACCGCCGTTATGCGGACGATCCCGCGATTGTCGGAGGATTCGCCAAACTGGACGGTAAACCTGTCATGGTGATCGGCACTCAGAAGGGGAGGAATACGAAAGAGAATGTCTTCCGCAATTTCGGCTGCCCGCATCCGGAGGGATACCGCAAGGCGCTGCGGCTCATGAAGATGGCGGATCTTGCCTGTGTGCCTGTGATCACCTTCATCGACACGCCCGGGGCCTTCCCCGGCGTCGCTTCGGAGGAGCGGCACATCGGCGAGGCGATCGCGGTCAACCTGCGTGACATGTTCGCTCTGAAAGTGCCGATGGTTGCGGTTGTGATCGGCGAGGGCGGCAGCGGCGGAGCGCTCGGAATCGGCGTCGGGAACACCGTGCTCATCATGGAGAACGCCTATTACTCCGTCATTACGCCAGAGGGCTGTGCGGCGATTCTCTGGAAGGACCGTGCCTATTCGGAAAAGGCGGCCGAGGCGCTGCATCTGACCGCCGGGGATCTGATGCAGCTCGGACTGGTGGACGGCATCGTGAAGGAACCGCTCGGCGGCGCCCACAAGGATTACGACGCGGCGGCCGCGCTTCTCAAAAAGGCGGTTGTCTCCGCGCTCGGAGCGCTGGAAAAAATGTCCGGCGATGCGCTCAAGGAGGCGCGTTACGAACGCTTCCGCGATATTGCGTTCTATCATGATCCCGCGGCGGCGAAATAAGAACTGGCGGTTGGAAAATGGAACACTTCAAAGTTCGTCCCGCCGAGGCGCGCGACGTCGAAAACATCTGGAAACTTCTGTCCGGATATGCCCATGAAAAGCTGCTCCTCGCCCGTCCGCAGGAGGATATTCTGGAAAAGCTCAAAAACTTCCGTGTCGGAGAGCTTGACGGGGAGTTTGTCTGCTGTCTTGCACTGAGGAATTTCGGTGACGGGCTGTATGAGGTGCGCTCCCTCGCCGTCCGGCGCGAATTCAACAACCGGGGCATCGGTTCGGAGCTGGTGCAGGGGGCGGTCGACCACCTGAAGGCGCAGGGGGAAAAATGCCGTGTGTTCGCACTCACCTACCGGGCGCATTTCTTCCACCGGCTCGGGTTCCGGACCGTCGAAAAGGAACTGTTCCCGCAGAAAATCTGGAGTGACTGCTCAAAATGTCCGAAGAAAGACCATTGCGACGAGACGGCGGTGCTGCTGGAACTGAACTGATTCATCTGACCGCCCATCACGACGATCCGGAGGAGGCCGCGCAGATCCGCGACTCCTTCAAGGCCGTGCGCAGCGAGAAGGTCGATCTTTTCGTTTACGGAACGATGATGAACGATCATCACGTCCGGCTTCTGTTCAACCGGAAGGTCGAGAGCGAACCCGCCGTCCTGCACAACTACATGCGCGTGGTGCCGCCCGGAGCCTTTTTTTTCATTGTAAAGCAGCATGGCGCGGTCACACAGGGACGGCTCCTCAAAGATCTGACGCGTGAGGAGCTCGCCCGCATCGACGCCTTCGAGGACGAGGGGCATCTCTACTACCGCAAGGTGGTGGTTGTCCGCACGCAGGAGAACCGCCGCCGGCGCTGCATGACCTACATCGGCAACATCTCCGCGCTCCAGAAATCCTTCGGCAAGGAGATTCTCTTCGAGGACCGCTACAGCCTCTATCTCGAACGCAAGATCGACCAGATCCTGGAGAAGATCGAACCCGACCGCCACGAGATCACCCGCCGCGCGCTGCGCGAGCTCATGGGGTCGGCGGTGGACAGCCTGATCGAATCGCATTTCGACGGCAACTACATCTGCAACTACATCATGATTCAGGCGTTCAACGATGCGCGCCCGCCGCTTCTGGCGAATGTCATGGCGATCGAGGAGCTGCGTCCCTATGCGGACAATTACATCCGCTTTGCCTGCAAGCACATCATCTTCAACCAGCTTGTCGAGAAGATCCGCCATCATTTTCCGGACGCCGTGCGCCTCTCCAGAAAATATTTCCGGCACGGCGTCGCGATCCTGCTGGCTTTTCTTTATTACAACGGGCGCTATGAACGCATCCGCAGAATGATGAAGGAAAAGTCGCTGGACCGGATCGTGCCCGGACGGCTCTACCGCGACTACGCCGTGCTCTGCATTCTGCTTGTCGAGGAGATCTACAACCGCGCCGAGATGGAGGAGCTCTGCAATTATGTGGATCACAACTGGTACTCCACGCCGACGCCGCTGGGCGCCGAACTGGAGTTCAGCCATCTGGGGGCGCGCGCGGTCGTCGCGGAGCCCGGCGAGGACCCTTATTTCGACGGCTTCTACTGGTTCAACGACTTCGATCTTCAGCGCCGGACGTGGCGCATGGGCGGCCACGTGGACTCCCACCGGACGGTGATTGCGGGCAACGAGCGCCATCGCGGCTTTTTTGAGTATGCGTTCGGGCGCTTCAACATTGTCGGGGATCTTTCGCTTCCGCTTTTTGACTGTCCGTGGGCGATGTCCAAGCTGATCAACGAGGCGGTGCGTTTTCTTTCCATTCCGCCGCACAGTCTGCACATCTCCATGGAGCTCTCCGGAGAAAAGCACTCGCGCATTACCGAGGTGCCGCACAAGCCGAGTGATCTTGTCTGTCTGATGATGCTCGGCGGCGATCTGCGGCGCGACGATGAGGGGAAACTGCGCGAGTGGCGCATTTTCAACAAGGAACTCGACACCAACATGCGCGATTCCCTGAACTTTTCCGACCGCAAATACCATTACAGCCGTCCCGAACAGAGCGAGGACGAGGCTGCAGACGTGATGGAATACAAATTTCTGCGCCTCCGTCAGGAGGAGACCGACTACTCCAACATCATCATTGCGCTCAAAGGTTATCAGTTCGGCACCCACGCAAGGCCGATCTCCATTCCGAAGCAGGGGCAGAAGGAACTTCCCGAACAGATTTTCCTGCGCGAATGGGCGGCTTCTCCGCAGGCGCTTTCGATTCCGGAAATCCAGTCGTTCGTCGATACCGTCGAGCGCGGTCTCTGCGAGGAGCACAATGTGACAAACCTCAACAGGCGCGGACAGACCTATCTGGAAAACATCTATTTCACTCTGCTGGAAAGGAACGCGTATGTCGCAAAAAATTCCAGATGAAACTTTGTTTGACAACCGTCCGATCGGCGTGTTCGACTCCGGAATCGGCGGGCTGACCGTCGTGCGCGCTCTGCGCGAGGCGCTGCCGAACGAGGACATCTGTTATCTCGGAGACACCGCGCGTGTTCCCTACGGCAGCAAATCCGTCGATGCGATCATCCGTTTTGCGAAGCAGGACGCGGCGTTTCTCGCGGGGAAGGGGGTCAAGGCGCTGATGATCGCCTGCAATACCGCTTCCTCCGTCGCGATGGAGCCGCTGCGCGGACATTTCCCGGAGCTTCCGGTCATGGGAGTCATCGAAGCGGGGATTGAAGCCGTTCTGCGCACGGACGCCAGGCGCATCACCGTGATCGGGACCCGCGCGACGATCAACAGCGACGCCTACCGGCGCGGGCTGCATGCGCGAAACCGCTCGCTCCTGATTGAGAGCATTCCCTGTCCGCTGTTTGTGCCGTTTGCGGAGGAGGGTGTCTGCGGGGGGCGTCTGGCGGAGGAGGTGTTCGATCTCTATCTGGCGCATCAGCGGAGCGCGCCGCCGGACGTTCTGCTGCTCGGATGCACCCACTATCCGCTGTTCCGGAACGCGCTGGACGAATACTTTGGCGGGAAGGTGCGGATCATTGACAGTGCCGAAGCCTGCGCGGAGTCCGCACGGGCCTTTCTTGCGGCGCGCGGGCTTTGCGCGAATCCGGCGAAAACCGGCGATGTGCGTTATTATTTCACGGACCTGCCGACCGATTTCAACGGCGGTCTGTGGCGTTTTCTTTCCGGTGCGCCCTCTTATCTGGAGAAGGCGGTTCTGGAATAGGGAGAAAGCGACGGCGTCCTGCGCGGCGTCAGCGGAATGATACAGGAAAACCAATTTTATTCTGGAGAAAAACGATGAGCGAAAAACGGGAGCACTGGTCGGGGAACTGGGGATTCCTGATGGCCCTGGCCGGATCGGCGATCGGGCTGGGGAACATCTGGAAGTTTCCTTACGTGACGGGAAAATACGGCGGCGGGGCGTTTGTCCTCGTCTATCTCTGCTGCATCATGGTGATCGGGCTTCCGATCCTGATCGGGGAGCTGACGATCGGGCGCGCGACCGGGCAGAATCCCATCGGCGCATTCGCCGCGCTCTGTCCGAAACGCTCGAAACTGGCCGACTTTCTCGGCGGGCTGGTGCTGCTTTCCGGGATCGCGCTCATCACCTTCTCCCAGATCGGTTACGGGGTTCTTGTGATGATCCTCGGCGCGGTGATTCTCTACGGGGGCTGGAAGGCGATCGGCCTGATCAGCGGCGTCATCACACCGTTTCTGATTCTCGGCTACTACGGCGTGGTCGGCGGCTGGACGCTGATTTATGCTGTCAAGGCGGTCACCGGCAATCTCGCATTCCGGACCGCGGCCGAGGCGCAGGCGGCGTTCCTGCCGATTCAGGAGGCCGCACCCGGGACCTGGTGGTATGTGATCGGCGGACAGCTTGCCTTCATGACGCTCTGCGGCATTATTCTCTGGTTCGGCGTCAAGAAGGGGATCGAGCGCTGTTCCAAGGTGCTGATGCCCTCGCTCTTTGTGCTTCTGATCGTGCTGATCCTGCGGAGCATTTCGCTTCCGGGGGCCAGCGCGGGACTCAAATTCTTCCTCTCGCCCGACTTTTCCAAACTCTCCGCCGAGGCGGTTCTGGTCGCGCTCGGGCAGGCGTTCTACACGCTGAGTCTCGGCATGGGCATTACGATTGTCTACGGAAGCTATGTCAAGAAGGGGACCAACCTGCCTAAGAGCGTGCTTCAGCTGATCGGGCTTGACACGATGGTGGCGATGATGGCGGGACTGGCGATCTTCCCCGCCGTGTTCGCGATGGGATTTGAACCGGCGGCGGGGGAGGGGCTTGTCTTTCAGATTCTGCCGACCGCGTTCAACATGATCCCCGGCGGTCTGGGGGCGGTCTGGAGCACGGTGTTCTTCATCGCGGTCGCCATTGCCGCGCTGACGAGCGGGATCAGCCTGATGGAGGTGATCGTTTCCGTTCTGATCGACTACTTCGGCATGAAGCGCTCCGCTGCGGTGCTGCTTTCCTGGATTTCGGTTTCCGTCCTCGGCGTGCTCTGCTCGATCAGCATGAGCTCCTGGGAGAACATCCCCTGGATGGAAAAAGCGCTGACCTCGCTGTTCGGCGCGCCTCCGGAAAGTCTTTTCCTCACGCTTGACAACCTGACCGCGAACTGGTTCCTGCCTGCCGCCGGCATGGCGATCTCGATCTTCCTCGGCTGGGTCTGGGGCGTGCGCAATGCGATGAACGAAATCCGCCAGGGCGCGGGACGCGAACTGGATACGAACTTCTTCATCCTGCTCTCGGGCATGCGCGGTGAATCCGGTTACGGGGACTCCTACAAGCACATTTTCACTCCCGCTTCGATCTGGGGGTTCTTCATCCGCTTCATCACGCCGATCAGCGTCATGTTCGTCTTCCTGAACATGACCGGCGCCATCAAGTTCAACTGACACGGGATCTCCCCGCCGGAACGCCGGCGGGGAGGGGGCTGCAAACGGTGTCATGACGCCGTCTCTGAAAAAAATCGGAAAAATCCTCTTTTTCTCCTGGAAAAAAACTTTTTTTGCAACAATCCTGTGATAGATTAAAAGGCCATTGGAAATAACAGGAAAGCATATGGCTGAAATTCTCAGAATCGAAAACATCAGTAAAAGTTTCGGCGCCCAGAAAGTCCTTGATCAAGTCTCCCTCTCCATCAGCGCGGGGGAGATTTTTTCCATTCTCGGGCCGAGCGGCTGCGGAAAAAGCACGCTGCTGCGGATCTGCGGCGGCTTCGAGGAACCCGACGAGGGACGCATTATTCTGGACGGCGAGGACATTACCCGTGTCCCGCCGCACAAGCGCGGTATCCATACCGTGTTCCAGAATTATGCGCTCTTTCCGAACATGACCGTATGGGAGAACATCGCCTTTCCGCTCCGCATTGCGAAGGCGGACAAGACTCTGATCCGGCGCGAGGTGGAACGTTATCTGGAGCTCATTCAGATGTCCGAGCACGCGTCCAAGAAGCCGCGCGAGCTCAGCGGCGGTCAGAAGCAGCGCGTCGCGATCGCCCGCGCGCTGGTGAACCGCCCGAAGGTGCTGCTGCTGGATGAGCCGCTTGCCGCGCTGGATCTGAAACTGCGCCAGCGGATGCTGGTCGAGCTGGACTCGATCCATGAGGACGTCGGAATCACATTCGTCTACGTGACTCACGATCAGCAGGAGGCGATGAGCATCAGCAACCATATCGCCGTTCTGCATCAGGGGATCGTCGAGCAGGAGGGCACGCCGACCGAGGTCTACGAGGCGCCGAAGAACAGTTTTGTGGCGGCCTTCATCGGCGATACCAACTTTTTCGAGGGCACGATCCATGACGTTCACGGCGACTACTGCGTGCTGAAGATCGACGGATTTCCCTCTCTGGAAGTCTTCAACGACAAGAAGATGGCCGAAGGAGAGCGCGCTCACCTGAGCATCCGGCCCGAAAAATTCTCGGTTTCGCTGGAGAAGCCCGGACACCTGCCGCCGCGGACCAATCTTTTTCAGGGGCGGGTCGAGGACGTGATCTACCTTGGCGCGCTGACTCGTCTCTGGATCCGGGTCGGGGAGCGCCTCGTCGCGGTCGTGAAACAGCACACGTCGTTTGCGCTGGAGCGCAAGATCCGCTACCGGGACGACGTCTGGCTCACGTGGCACGCGGACAACGCCTATATGCTCGAGGACTACCGTCCTTCGGATGAATCGCTGGTCATGCATCCGGACATCGGAAAATGAAAACCTCCACCGCGAAAAAACTCAATGAGCTCTGTTTGAGTGCGCCGTCGATGATCTGGCTGATCCTCTGGTT
>CASEFP010000166.1 GCA_949287225.1 uncultured Lentisphaeria bacterium | reverse complement strand
TATTATAGCATTTTTCAGCAACTTTTCAACTTTATTCCCCGATGCAGTGTTCTGTTCTGATTTCCGTTCCGTTGCGTTATTCGGTTTCCTGCTCCGGCTCAAGCAGGAACAATGCTGTTTCCGGAGAGGCGAATGTGTAAGAGAACCCGGAACCGCCGCAGTTTATTTTTGTCCCGCTGAACAGTTCGGAAATCTGTCCCGCTTTCTGCTTCAGAGAGAACCGGATCGTTCCGCCGGTTCCGGTATGAACGGCAAGCAGGTTTCTGCCCGCCCAGACCAGACACGGCTGATCCGCATAAATATGCACTCCCGCCTGTCTTGCGGAATCCCGCAGCGTCTCCGCCGTGATCTTTTCAAATTCCGGGAAACGCATTCCCGGCAAATCCATGTTCTCCCACGCAGTGCCGTTGTTCAGACCGGACGGGCCATACCAGAAACAGGTTGTCCTGCCGAAAACATACTTCTCCAGCAGGGCTTTCTTTTCCGGAGTAATGACGCTCATGCCCGCAAAAATCAGGAGTCGCGGCAGACTGCTGAAACGGGGAATATCGTTCAATGTGCAAATCCGGTGGGGCGAGCCAAGACGGTTCAACGCGCTCTGCAGAGGATGCAGCAGCGCGGCATAAGGTCCTGTCGGGTTGTAATACAGCAGCTGTTCCGGATCAACAACCAGCATGACGTCAGCCTCCGGCTCGAAGTCTCTGCGCGCATACTTCAGCCACAGTTCACAGCAGGACTTGATCACAGCGATGTTTTCCGGGTCCGCATAAAATTTTCCCCACATGTCGAACCACCACAAAGAGGCTCCATGGAACAGTGTACGGCAGAATTCACGCCGCAGACCTGCCCGGTCTTCCGCCAGATCCGCCCAGCGCGTATACCACTTGAGTTCCACATACGGCGTCAATCTCATGTTGGCGGAATGGGTTCTGTGATCGATTTCATACAAACAGTCCTTCCCGTGCAGATGAACAGTGCTGTTCGGAGTCATGAATCCGCTTCCGCCCCCCATCATGCGGTCCCGGTAACTGCCGGGGCTGATTACAAAATCCACGGCATCCGAACTTTCGACCTTTTCATAGGCAAGATGTCCGCGCAGAACAGCGGACATGCCCAGTTCCAGCACATAGCCGTAGAACACACCGATTTTCCGGCGCACCGACAGCTGTTCACGCGCCCGGCGGGCAAAACGGATGATGGAATCCGCAATCAGGTCACTGTGGAACTTCCAGTACAGAACGGCATTTCTGTTTTTCTGCGGATCACGCATCGCCCCGTTTTCACATGGAGTATCGAAACACTGCCGCAGAGAGGGGACATCCTCCGGGACCGGATAATGATGTTCCACGCACCATTTCCGGAACAGTTCCGCCTTGGAGAGAGTTTCCATTCCGTTGGCATGATCCATCCATTCATCTGTCTTACCGCACATCAGGACATAAGCGGCAATCCGGTTCCCGTAATTCTTTTCCATATGCGCAATCACAGCATCAAGATATTTTTCCGTTTCCGTACGCCATTTTTCATCGCAGAGCGCATTGCTCAGATATGAATAACTGTCGACATGGAGCTGACGCGCCAGCCAGAGCGGCGAGTTGAGATCGATCAGACAGAGCAGCTGCGCGTCGGGGCAGATATTGAGCACATCCTGAACCTGTTCATCCAGCGGGGAAAAATCATAGGCGTCGAACCATTTCCACGTCGGTTCATATTCACAGTACGGCTCGCCCAGCGAATTTGCGGAATGTCCGGCAAAAACACAGAACTGCCGCACGCCGATGGAGGCAAAGGCTTTCATTGCGTCGAATTCTTTGCGGAATGAACGATAGGCAAAGAACGGTTTCTCTATGGGGTCTGACATTATTGTCCTCGTATTTCTTTTCTGTTTTCATACACACAGCGACCCGGCAGTTTTTTACCGGACCGCAATGATTTTGGTTTTCGGGCAAAGAGCTTTTGTTATTCGAGCAGATCGGCTGCAGCAGCCGGACTCTTGAACCGGTAACGACCCTTGCCCAGATTTTCCGTTCTGCCGTATCTGGATTTCAGATTCTCCTTGCCGGGAACTGTGATGACCGCCTCGGCGGCAGCCCCTTTCACGGCAACAATCATGACCGCAGTCTTTCCGGAATCCGACTGAAACGCTCCGGCTTCCACTTTTCCGGACACGATCTCCATGCCGAGCCGAGGTCCGGCGGCGCTTCCCATGATATAAGGTTCAAGACCGCGGAGTTCACGGATCACCGGAACCAGATTCTTCCACATGCGTTCCGGATGTCCGGGATCGTTGTATTCTCCGGACTGTCTGACAATTCTCTCGCACAGCGGGTCCGTATAGAAGATGAATCCCTTGGCACCTTCGATGGCGAAAAGCCAGGTCATAGCGCGCATTTCCTCGGTGGACGGCTCGGCGTACGCGGCATATTCCGCACTGGTGAGTTTCCCTTTGTAATGTCCCCAGCTGAACGCCTGAACATAACCCCACAGCGGAACGCCGGAGCGTCTGGCTTGTTTCATGAATTCAGAAATGGAGGACAAGTCGGCAGGACTGCCTTTCTTCATGACCGGATAGTCATCGGCGCAGAAGATATCCCCCAGCATGGCAAACCGCGGCAGCAGTTTCGAGTCATTGGTGAGCGTAACCACCGGATGACGGGGATCCAGCCGGTTCAGAGTTCGGCGCATGGCAAGCACCTGATCCATGTATTCTTCCGGAACTTCATCGGAATTGTAGTAAAAGAGGGTTGCAGGATGATTTCCCAGCGCTTTCACCACGGTTTCCAGTTTGTCATCGACTTTTTCGGCATTGCCGATTTTCCGGATTCGGTACGGATAATAATCCAGCAGGACGGCTGTGGTTACGGCAGTGTAAAGGTTGTGCCTGTACAGCAGGTCCATTCCGGCGCGGATCTTATCAAAATAATGGTCAGCGTCCTGCTCCGCAGAAATCCGGAGCATCCCGAAGTTCATGGAAAAATTGAATCCTGCGTCGGCAATCCGCTTGCAGCGTTCTTCACTGAGCGGCAGAAAATCCGCCGGAAGCCCCACCGGCATGAACTCTTTCCCGTTGACCACTATCCGCCCCAGCGCATCCACGGCAACGGTTCCTTTGACCGGGCGTTTTTCTTTCAGAAAATTCACGGGAAAGACCTGTTTGCAGACCAGAACTTTCTGCGCCGGAATTCCTGCGGCGACGTGCATTTCCGCACTGCCGGGAACCGCATTGCAGGAAAAAACACTGGTCATGTCTCCGTTTTTGTCCGGCGTAAGAACCATCTGTTCCAGAACTTTCCCGTTCTGCATCAGTTTCACCTGAACGGCGGTCCCTTCCGGAAAGGAGTCTCCGCGCAGAGTGAAACGGGTTGACCCCGGCTCAAAACTGTGAGTC
>CASEFP010000165.1 GCA_949287225.1 uncultured Lentisphaeria bacterium | reverse complement strand
CTGTCCCAATATTCGGACAATTGCTCCTCCCAATAATCTCGTCCTTCGCGTCCCATGCCGTCCTCCCATTATTCCGGTTTGTGGAAGAACATACCACGCTGTCTGACTCAAATCCAGATGGGGCTGGCTGGGCACTTACATCCGGAATCAGCAAAAGTGTTTTCCGATTTTTCATTATAAAACGGAGGAACTCTTTTTCACATGTTTCGTCGCGGAAAAGGATTGACAAAAGGATTTTTGTCTCTATAATTGATTGACAGGCAATCTGAAAAAAAGAAAAGAGCTTCGAGGGAAGGCGGCAGAAGATCGTTCTTCGTCCAGTACAATGCGGAAATTCATGAAGAGGCTCAGTAAACAAAACGAAATGGAGGTCCTATGAACACTCATTCCAGAATCGGGGGAAAAACTTGCCTGGCAGGCGCGGTGCTTCTGTTGTCCGCCTCCCTGCTCTCGGGAAGTGAAATCACTCTGCGTGCGGAGACGGAACGGGAAGACGCCCTCTACCGTTCCGGAGAAAAGATCGTATTCCGCGTTTGCGCACTGGACCAGTCCGGAAAAATGGCCGCCGGTCAAAAACTGGATTACACCATCCGGGGAGACGGCGCACCGGAACAGTCCGGAACGGTGCTGTCCGGCGCAAAACCAGTTGAAATTACAACCCGTCTGGATCACCCGGGATTTGTTCTCCTCACCGTATCCGTACGCGAAAACGGAAAAATCCGGAAGACCTGGGCAGGCGCCGGCGTGGATGTTCTCAAGATCCGCGCGGCAACGCCGGAAACGCCGGATTTCGATGTATTCTGGGCAAATCAGCTTAAAAAAATGCGCGCCGTGAACTGCAAAGTGGAACGCAGAGAAGTCACCGATCCGAAAATCATGAAGGGGGTTTCCGTGTATGACGTGAAACTCCGGGACGGAAAATGGAACGCCGGCGGTTTTCTCATTCTGCCGCCGAATCCGGTCAAAGGAGCCCATCCCATCGTCATAACCTTCAACGGTGCAAGCAAAATCGGAGCCTTCTACCACTCCTACGACCGGATGGCGGCCAGCTACAAGGCAATTGTATTCAACATGAATCTGCATGACACCGCCAATCAGGTGACAGAATCGCAAAGAAAGGCGCTCCGGAAATCCCCGCAAATCGAAAATTACATGTACCGCAATGCGGATGATCCGGAACAATACCCGATCCGCGACATCTTCCTGCGCGTGGCAAGATGTCTGGATTATCTGAAGACCCTCCCGGAATGGGACGGCAGAACCGTGATAGCCAGAGGCGGAAGTCTCGGAGGCGCACAGGCGCTGGCCGCCGCCTATTTTGAAGAGAAAACCGTATTGTGCGTCGCCAATGCGCCGGCCTTGAGCGACCACTACGGCATGGAACAGAATCAGGCATCCGGATGGCCCGGCCTTTTCGCGCGTCTCGCCGCCGGGGAACCGGAAAAACTTCCCGCCGCGAAACAATCCATGCGCTATTTTGACTCGGTGAACTTCGCCCGCCGCCTGAAATGCCCGGTGACAATGAGCGTCGGATTCATCGACATCGTCTGCCCGCCGACAACGGCCTACGCGGTTTACAACAGTCTGCCCGGAACGGAAAAATCGATCCGGAACGTTACCCTCGGTCAGCATGGCGTCAGCCTGAAAAAAGGAGAAAAAAGCGTATTCAGCCACGGTGGAGCACTCGTGCAGAAGGCATGCCGGAAAGCATGGAATTCAAACAGCAGTACAGGAAACAGCACCAGACGATAAGTGAAAAAAACCGGAGACAGAAAAATGACAAAAAAACGTTATGCACTTGTGGGAACCGGCGGCCGATCGCTCATGTATATCAAGGCTCTGACGGATGGCACCTATCGCGAAAACGGGGAACTGGTCGGGCTCTGCGACATCAACCCGGGACGCCTTGCATATTACCAGAGAAAAATAGAAACGGAATTCAAGCATCCTCCCGTTCCCGTCTACCACTCTTCGGAGTTCGACAGAATGATCCGGGAGTGCCGCCCGGACACGGTCATTGTCACAACCATCGACCGGACACATCATGTTTACGGCTGTCGCGCCATGGAACTCTCCTGTGATGTCATCAGCGAAAAACCCATGACCGTCGACGCGGAAAAATGCCGGGCGATCCTCAATACGAAGAAAAAGACAGGACGCAATTACACGGTCACCTTCAACTACCGCTATGCGCCGCGCAACAGCCGGATCCGGGAACTGTTGCGCGAGGAGATCTGCGGCACGATCACCTCGGTCAACTTTGAATGGCTGCTGGATACGAATCACGGAGCGGACTATTTCCGGCGCTGGCACCGCTGCAAACGGAATTCCGGAGGCCTTCTGGTCCACAAGGCGACCCATCACTTCGATCTGGTCAACTGGTGGCTGGACTCTTATCCCGTCGAAGTCTTCGCCATGGGGGATCTGAAATTCTACGGAAGGGAAAACGCCGAGAAGCGCGGCATCACCGCCTTCTATCAGCGCGCCTCCGGAAGCAAAGCTGCGGAGCAGGACCCCTTCGCCCTGAAAGTCGGCGGAGAGGTCGGCGTCTTTCTCAAGGAACTCTATTTCGACAACGAGAAATACGACGGCTACCAGCGGGATCAGAGCGTCTTCGGAGACGGGATCGACATCGAGGACAATATGAGCGTCATGGTCCGGTATGCGAACAATGCCCTGATGAACTACACGCTCTGCGCACACGCGCCCTACGAAGGCTACCGGGTCTGTTTCAACGGAACGCGCGGCCGGCTCGAATTCTATTACATTGAGCGCGGAGTCACACCGCTCGGAGAGGACATGTCCCAGTTCGGAATGCGCGAGGAGGAGAAAGATTTTTGCGACCGGAAAAGCATGGCGCCGGAAATCGTGTTTCAGGAATTCTGGAAACCGCCGCGGATTTTCACTTATGAAAAAGGGGTCGGCGGACACGGTGGCGGGGACGTCCGGCTGCTGGACGATCTCTTCCTCGGCGCCGGAAACGATCCGCTGAAACGCGCGGCAGGCGTGGCAGACGGCGTGAATTCCGTTCTGACCGGCGTCGCGGCCAACCTCTCCATCCGGACAGGACGGCCGGTCAAAATCTCCGAGCTACTGAAATCCTGAAGGATAGGATTCCGATCATATCCGATGCAATTGCCGGATTGTCAAGCGCGGACGGCAAGTCATCTTCGAACGGGCGGGAGGGGGACTTCCCTCCCGCCAGCTTCTAATCACCCCGGCACAACAGATACTCTTCTCTCCAGCGCCCTGAAAATCATGCTGGAAGACGAACGGCGGATCCGTCCAGGAACAACCGGAACGGATCCGCTCCAATGGAAGAAGACGGAATGCCTGGAATGCACCGGCCTCGCCTGCTTCAATGAACAGGGAAACCAGATTCCGGATTTCCATCCTGCCCTGCTGCATGAGCTGTATTCCGACGGGGCGTTTTTCACGACCGCCATGTTCCATGGGGAAACCAGCTCCCCGCCCGCGATCCGGAACTTTCAGCTTGTGCAAACTCTGCATCCTGACGCATTTGACGCAGTCTGCGGCGCCTGCGCGAAAGCATCGGGGAACACGGACTTTTCATCTCCCAATACGGGAGACAATTTCTCCGCACTCGGCCTCAACCTGAATGACAGCGGCATTTCAGGGGAAGCCGCGAACACGAATATCTCACGATGCGGCGGCGGTCGGAACACTCCGGAGCGCAGCGTTTCCGGAATACCCGACACGCACATCATTCCCTTTCTGGCCGCAGCCGGACAGGTGCCCTATTCCCCGCTCGGCGTACAGCTCAAATCCTTCTCGCTGCGGCATTCGCCGGTCCCGGGAATGAATTACCGCGATGCAAGCATATCCGGGTATCGGAGATTTCGCCTGCGGCGAGGAGCTTACGCAGCTGGAAAGCACCAGGACTGAGAGGAGAACACAAAGCATTTTTGCGATGCAGAGCATCGCTGTATGAAACTGATTTTTTTGAATCAACGGATCGGTTTGTCTTTTTTTCCGGACAAAAATCTGCTTTCCGAATTGCATTCACGGAAAATCGACTTATTGTCAGGAAGGTAAAGCAGCGGAGGAATCATGATTCAGGTCATTGAAAGGGTATTCCACATTCTGGAACATCTGAGAGACAATCAGGTGTTAAGTCTCTCCAATCTCGCCTTGCGGACAAATCTGAACAAAAGCACGCTCTGCAATATTCTGCGCACAATGAGCGATCTGGGGTATGTCGAAAAAGACGGATGCGGCAATTACCGGATCAGCGAGAAATTCCAGCTTCTGGCAAAGCCGCCGCCGCGGGAGGAACTTCTCAAGTCGCAATGTATGCACTGCTGCAAGGTCCTGGCGGAAAAGACCCGGGAATCAGGTGTCGTCTCGACGCTCCGCGCCGGAAGGCTCTTGATCCTGGCACAGTCTCAATATCCGCAGAGCCTGATGATCAGCATGGCGGTTTATGAGGATCTCTCCCTTTATCACAGTGTTTCAGGACGGATCATCGTTGCGCATCTGAAGCCGTCGGAACGGGATGAAATTCTGGACATTCACGGCTTTCCCGGAGACGAATGGAACAAGATTTCCACACAGAGGGAACTGGACAACGCCTGCCGTGAACTCCGGGAAAGCAGACTTGCGGTCATGACCAATCCTTCCGATGGAATCAAGGCATTTGCAGTCCCGGTCTTCGATACAAAAAAACGGATCTGCAGCGCCGCTGGACTCACCGTTCCATTGTTCCGCCTCGATGAAAAAAAGGAAGACCATATTCTCCGCTCCCTGCGGGAATGCGCCGAGATACTCACACAGAAAAATATCAACCTGAATCTCAACTGCAAAATCTGGAGAAGTCTCTGAAAAAAGAGAGCCATGTGCTGATTCTGCAGCAGAAGGATTGAAAAAAAATTGATAAAAAAAGGATCTTCTCCCCTCTGAGGGAATATCTCCTCGCAAATATGGAATATTTCATAAGCGGATTCAATGTGGACGGATATCGGTGTGATGTGACAGGGGAAATCCCCATCGACTTCTGGAAAGAGGGGCGACGTCGGATTGAGGCAGTCAAGCCTGACCTCATGACGCTTGCCGAAAGTATGAAACCGGAGAAGCTGCGCCATGCGTTTGATCTCTATTGTCTCTTTGGCTGAAGGCATTTTTACGAGGTGTTTGCCGAAAACCTCTCCGCAGCGGAAATAACAGAGGTCTGGCAGAAATGCAATGCGCGTTTTCTGCCTGGAGCACAGGTTATTCGCACAACGGAGAATCACGATATTACCAACGAGAGGGCGCGTTCCCGGCAGCTCAATCGGATGGAGAACGCATGATGCGATGCCGACGATCAACTTCGGTCTCAACGGAACATTTCTCTACAACGGACAGGAAATCGCCGATATCGGCACGCATTCCATATGGGAAACCGTTTTTACGGAAAAAACCGCCTGATCGACTGCTCCTGCGCCCTGACACCGGAAGGGAAATCGCGCTTTGCGTTTCTGCAAGAACGCATTGAACTGCGCCATACGCAGGTAAGTGCCCAGCCAGCCCCATCTGGATTTGAGTCAGACAGCGTGGTATGTTCTTCCACAAACCGGAATAATGAGAGGACGGCATGGGACGCGAAGGACGAGATTATTGGGAGGAGCAATTGTCCGAATATTGGGACAGCGGCTTGACGATTCAAGAATACAGCGAACTGAAGGAACTTCCTTACGAAAGTACACGCCGCTGGATCCGAGTGTTG
>CASEFP010000164.1 GCA_949287225.1 uncultured Lentisphaeria bacterium | reverse complement strand
CGCAATTCCAGCAACCTTTGACGTTCCTGGTCCGTTATTTGAATACGAATTGTCTTCATCTGTTCCTCTTCTGTTGGAGTTACAGATAACATACCACACCTTTTCAATATTACAATATAAATTTATGCAACTTTGCTTACGACGCGGAACCGACACGCACCTACTGCGGGCTCTTCTACTTTCCCAGCCAGAAAGTCACGCCGACCTATTACGCCTTCCGGATGTTCAACGAACTCTACAGACGCGCCAACCGTGTTCCCCTGCCCTGCAAAAAGACGGGAAAGCTCTCCCTTCTTGCGGCGGCAGATGCGGAATCCCTGTCCGTCATGTTCGTCAACCGGGCGAAAAACGGACGCCGGATCGAGCTGGATACCGCAGCGGACCTGAAAAACGCCTCCGTCACACTGCTTGACCGTTCGCATCTTTTTCAGGAAAAGCGTTCGCTTCTTTATGGACGGACGCTGTACCTCCCGGAGGAAAGTGTGCTTCTCCTGAGCATCCCTCTGAGGGGGACAAAAGAGCAAAGCCGTTCCGGAGATCCCGGGGAAATAAATCAAAACACAGGCAAATACAATTTTGCCGGTCTGGATGATTGAATTTCCCCCCTCCCCGGAAAAAATCCCGGAAAGCACCAGAATCCTTTTTTCAATCTTTTCCCCCAAAAACACTTGCATCTGATGGTCACACATCTATTGTAATACGCAGGAGCTCTACGGGATTAAGAAAAAAGGACGATCCATGAAAATTCTGACAGGTCTTTTTGCACACATGGTGATCCGGAGAAATCCTGACGGCGTCAGTGAACAGCCCTTCACCGGAAAATGCGTTGGAAACGGCGAGCTCAAAGTCACGGTCCGGACACAGGACGGACGGAACATCCGCGGCATGACGGAACGGATCTGCGGCAAGGCCGCCGACGGAAAATTTTCGGGTATTCTCAACGATTTGAAAACAGGGGGCCCCTATCGGATCACCTTGTCCGTCGGAGAACAGTCCATAACCGTGGACGATGTGCTTGTCGGCGACGTCTGGGTGCTCGCCGGACAATCCAACATGCAGGGATACGGCAATCTTTCCGGCGCCTTTCAGAACTCCTCCCCGATGGTGCGCGCCTATTATATGACGGACCGCTGGGGCAATGCCGTGGAACCGATCCATTGCACGGAAAATGCCAACGCTCCCGTGCACTGGCATCTCAGCGGGAGAGACCATCCCCTCCCCCGGAACTGGAAGTCTCCGATGAAAAAAGGTGCAGGTCCCGGCATCTCCTTCGCCAATGAAATGCTCCGTCTGACGGGCATCCCCCAGGGAGTAATCTGCTGCGCGCACGGCGGTACAACCATGGAACTGTGGGATCCGAAACGGAAGAAGGACGGAGACAACTCCCTTTATGGTGCCATGCTGAACCGCGTCAAACGCAACGGAGGAGCGGTCTCCGGCGTCATCTGGTATCAGGGGTGCTCCGATGCAAAGGATGAGAGCGTTCCGCTTTTCCGCGACCGGATGATCCGCTTTGTGCATTCTCTGCGGCGGGATTTCCATTTCCCCGCAATGCCGTTTGTCCAGGTGCAGATTGCCCGAAGAATCAGCAGCGATGAAGTTTCAGACCGGAACTGGACGGCGATTCGTGAAATCCAGAGAACCCTCCGGCGCAGCATCCGGAATCTGCTGACGGTTCCCGCCGTCGATCTGGAACTGGATGATGAAATCCATCTCAGCGGAAAGAGCCAGATCCTGCTCGGGAAGCGCCTTGCAGAAGCAGCTCATACCCTTCGCGGCGGACGGAATGCGCTTCCGCCGCCGATTGAACTTGACTCCATCCGGGTGAAGCGTGTCCCTCAATACAATGAGAAGCAGTGCATTGTCTCATTCCGGAATGTCGCCGGCACTCTTACTGCCTCCGGCCGCCCCGCCGGGTTCATGAGCAATCTTTCGCTGAGTGATCCCGCCTTCCGGACGGAGCTGCATGGAAACCGTGCCGTTCTTCATTGCAGTTACGGCACTTACATCGGAAATCTCGGATATGGCTGCGGCACCAATCCTTACTGCAACATTCACGACGAAGCGGGACGCTCCCTGCCCGCGTTTGCCTGGCATGAGATCCCGCAACCGTATTTCCGGACGCCTTATACGACAAAAATGTCTGTCAGCGAACCGCTGTTCGGAACCGAGGAGCTGGAACGGATCTCCTATGCCGATTCCCTGAAACTGTCCTATGCACGGCCCCCGCAGCAGAACTTCGTCATTCCGCCGGATCATGGGAAATATGCGGGGCGGACCGGAGTGCGCTTCTTCCGCAGCCGCTTTGAGACACCGGAGAAAATGCTGCTGCGTCTCCTGCTCGGATACGACGGACCGGTACGAATTTTCGTCGATGGGAAAGCAGTATATACGGATCCCGATGGAACCAATCCCGTCATTCCGGAACAGTATCATCTGGATGTCACATGGGAAAAAGGGCGCCACGAGGTGCTTTTTGTCCTCGCGCTGCATCACGGAGCCGCCTGGGGGGTATCTCTCGCCATTGCGCGCACAGACATCAAGCAGACAAAACAAAATCGCGAACACGGGGTTCCTCTGCCATCTGAAACGGAATGAGCCGCCCCGGTGCAGAGCGCGCGGGGGATCGGGTTTCCGCCTCCGACGATCCGTTTATTCTGCTGGAGCAGGTCAGGATTGAGAGGAAAGCGCAAAGTTATTTTTGTGATGCAGAGCATCGCACTGTCAACCTGTTTTTTTGAATAAATGCCTGTATCCCTCTTCATGGAAAAAGATTTTTTTCAGAAGGGGGTATTCCTTTTTCTCTCGTTGCTCTTTTTTTTGCGAAAAAAAATCTATTTTTTCTATTTCCCCTATTGACAAAAGGAGCTTTTCCGCATATAATGTAAAACGTATTACGTAAAACGTATTACGTTGCAATAACGAGTGGAGTTTTCATGGGAATCGGGATGAAGGAGCTCGCCACGCTGGCGGGAGTGTCGCAGACGACAGTGTCGCTGGTCCTGAACGGGAAGGCGGACGGGCGGATCGCGCGGACGAAACAGGAGAGGGTGCGGGAGCTGGCCAGGCAGTATCGTTACCGTCCGAATCTTTCGGCGAAAGGTCTGCGGGAACAGAAGCAGTATACGATCGGCGTCGCCATGCCGATGCCGGTCAACCCGTATTACTCGGATATGGTCTCCCGTATTCAGGAGCGGCTGGTGCTGTGCGGCTACATGGCGCTCTTTTCCTTCTGGAAAAGCGGAAATGAAATTGAAGCTGCCCTCGAATCGGTTTTTCTGCACAATGTCGACGGCATCATTACATGGAATTATCATGATTCGCTCACCAGAGAGAAGATTCCGACAGTAATCTATGATGAACGGCATCCCGGCATGAATACGGTCGAGCTGGATTTTCAATATTCCACGGAAAAGATTGTCGCCTATCTCCGGGAACTCGGACATACACGGATCGGTTACATCGGCAATCTGTGCGACAAGCGTGCAACGACTCTGGAGGCGCTTCTCCATCGGGAAAAACTGCCGGTCAATCCGGACTGGTTCGTTTCCGCCAGAAGAAGCACATTAGGCGGAAACGATCAGACAATCAGAGCGTTCTTAACCCTGGAAGAACGCCCGAGTGCGCTGGTTGCCCAGAATGACAGTCTCGCGACCGCCTGCATATTCCATGCCGTGCGCGCCGGGATAGCGATTCCCGGAGATCTTTCGATCGTCGGATTCAACAATACATGTGATTCGGAATATACTCTGCCGCCGCTGACGACAGTAGATGCCATGGTCGATCAGGTGGTGAACGCTCTGATCAATACTCTTATCACACGGATTGCACATCCGGATATGCCGGAGGAAATCTGTACAATCCGTCCGGAACTCATCATCCGCGAATCATGTGCATCGCCAAAAACAGGAGATATTAAAGAATGAATGCAAAGGTAAAATACAGGAAGGCACAGGGAGGAAAAATGAAACACAGATTCACATTAATCGAGCTTCTGATCGTCATTGCGATCATCGCGATTCTGGCTGCCCTGCTGCTGCCTGCCCTGAAAAGAGCGCGCGACCTTGCAAAACAGGCGAACTGCCAGAGCAATCAGAAGCAGATCGGGCTTGCTTTCGTTTCCTATCTGAGTGACAACAAGGAATACTTTCCGAAAGTCAATCTCTCGTCGGCAAATTCGGAAATGGGCTCCGGAGCGGGAACCTGGCTCGGCACATTTGCCAGAAATGGTTATCTGACCTTGAAACCCGGCATTCTGACATGCCCGTTTTATTCCCTGAAAAAAGCGGCGTTTGAAAAACAGTACCGGGCAACGGCATTCGGAACGGAAAAACCGTATTACTGCGCGAATTTCCCCGCCTACGGTCTCAACCGCCGGGTCGGCTCCACTTTCCTGAGCAATGGAGTTACGGAGGACGCCGATTATTATCCTCCGCTGAAAGCTTCGCAGATCAAACGAGCCCCGAGTACACTTCTGGTTACGGTTGACGCATACAACCGTCAGGGGGCGGCGGTTCCGAAACCGGATGCAACAGGCATGTATCTGATTGATGACGCACATTATAAATGGAATGAGCCGGATGCGCGCGACCATAACGGCAATGTTACGATCCTCTGGGGCGATTTCCATGTGGCGGCACTCAGGATTCCCTTACCGGACAATCCGTATCTGACAATCCTGAAAGGCTCACAGGCCGGCTCCATCCTGAATCCGTTGAGATAAACGATCATACAGACTTCACAGAAATAAACAATCCTTCAGGGAAAATTATGAAAGCAGTTCTTTACACGGGAATTTTTGCGGCGGCATTCATTGGAATGGCACTTTACGGCGGCAACTGGAAGCAGGCAAAAGGATTGAAACTCTCCTCCTCCCCGAAACAGACCACACTGTTTCAATGGAACGGCACGAAATTGAGCGCAATGACAGAAAATCATGAGGCCGTATCCCTGAAAAAAAACGCCGCATTTCTGCACGCGAAAATCAGCATCCGGATCAGAAAAGCCGCACCGGGTTTCCGTTTTGACCCGCGCATCCGATATATCGGGAAGGGAAATTCCACGCTTTCGGGACCGGGCACCTTCTCCGAGGGACTGCCGAACCTCAGCGAGCCGGATCTTATTGATTATGAAGAATTTTTCAAAATTCCAGCAGGGGCGGAAAAAGCTGCGGTCAGACTGCATCTCTACGGAAACCCGGGAGAAATCGAACTGGTTTCCTGCCTGATGGAATCGGCGGAAGCCGAACCTAAATCGGAATCCATGCGATATCCGTATTTGAAAAATCCGGAAAAGCTAAGCGATGCCGAACTGGATGCCCATCTGAAAAAACTGCCGGTCTCAACTGCAGAAATCGTGCGCCGCGGGGATTACAATACCATTTATGTAAACGGAAAAGAACTTGCCTCCCCGATTTTTTACACGACCGGATACAATCATATTCCGAATATGCGCTACAATATGGTTCGCTCCTATTATGATGCCGGCATCCGGATTTTTTCCACAACGGTTGCACTCGGCGTCTCGCGTCCGGGCAAGACACCATCGGATATCTGGCTCGGGCCGGGGAAGTACAATTTTGATCCTGTCCGCCGGGAACTGCGGAAACTTCTCAGAGAAGCTCCCGATGCAAAAATTCTTCTGAACATCGACGTAACTCCTTACCGCGGATATGCGGAACAGCATCCCGATGAGCTCTTTCAGACAACTGACGGGCAATTCGGCGGATTCTTTCACGGCTATATCCGGAAAACAACAAAGGAAATCAGGGAACTCCCGAAAGGAAAAGACGGAGACTATTCGCCGCCCTCCAACTGTTCTGTTCATTTCCGCAAGGAGGCCGCAATGGCAATCCGGGATCTGGTATCGGCCGTATGTGCCTTTCCGGAGGGGAAATCCGTCATCGCGGCCTACCTGAACGGCGGCGTGGACGGACAATGGTTCGATCAATTCAACAGCCGGGTGCCACTGACCGCGGATTACTCTCCGGCAGCACGTTCGGCTTTCCGGAATTACCTGAAAGGGAAATATCGAAACGACTCGAAAGCATTGAAAAAAGCATGGAAGGATCCTGCGGTGGAATTTGAAAACGCGGCAGTCCCGACTCATCAGGAACTATGGGACAGAAAAAGGAATTTTCATACCCTTTTCCAGACCGCTTCGAAAACTTCCGACTACGGTGAATTTCTCGGCTGGAACCGCGCTCAGCAGCAGATTTCCTGGTGCGACGCAGTCAAAACCGGCTCGGGAGGACGATGGCTTGCGGGCTCCTATTACTCCAACGCGGGATTGCGCGGCTATCCTCAGCTCGGACTGCAAAGCGTGCGCTATCTGCTGGACGCTCCCTCCGTTGATCTCTTCATTCTGATCCCGAATTATCTGCGCAATTTCTACGAGCCTGTTCATCAGGGCGGCTTTAACGGCTCCCTGGTCCGACACGGCAAACTGATCATCACGGAACTGGACCTCCGGAACGGGGAACTGCCCTACTGGGGACGCTGGGGAAAGGATTTCTGGAGAAGGCACAATCCCGCCTCGCGTTTCCAAATCGAGACACAGCGTTTCGCCGCCTCGGCAATTGAGAAGGGCGGCATGTTTCACATCTATGACATGGAAGGCGGATGCTTCAACAGCAAAGCTTCCGTCGAAGCATGGAAAAAAGCCTCTGATCTTCTGAAACAGCGGACACCGCAACCTTTGAACAGAGACCACATCGCGGTAGTCGCCTCGGAAAAATTCTGGTGCTATCAATCCTTCGGAAAAGGCCGGATTACCGTGTATTCCGTAAGGGAGACACCGCTTTACGCCTTCTACCGCGCGGGAGTGCGCCATGCAGCCTACCTGCCTGAAGATATTCTGAGACCGGATTTCAACGCTCCCGGCGTCCTCATTTTTCTTGACGCGGGAACTCTGAGCCGACGGGAAACCGATCTCATCCGGAAAAAATTCGCAAACAGCAACAGAGTGCTCGTCTGGATGTGGATGCCGGGAATGTTCACCGACAACGGCGAGATAAACATCTCCGAAACATCAGGATTCCAGCTAGCCCGCGCGCCGGAAGGAGACAACAAGCCGCTTTTCGCGGATGGGAAAAATCCCGATCCGCTCATGAAGGATGTCCGGGGATTCCTGTTCCCTCATACGCCTCCTTACTTCCATGGATGGGGAATGGCATACCGACTCGCGGATCCGGAAGCCGTGCCCCTGGCAAATTACTATGGAACAAACATTCCCGGAATGGCGGTCCGCCGCTATCCGGATTACACGGAAGTCTGGTGCGGTGCGCCGGGATCGCTGACACCGCAGCTCTGCCGGAATCTCGCAAAAGCAGCAAATGTCACGGTCTATCTTGAATCCGACGATTATTTCGGCACCGGAGCAGGACTGCTTTACATATCCGCTCTTTCAAAAGGCAAAAAGATTATTTCTCTGCCGGAAAATATCAAAGACTGCATCTCTCTGAGCGGTCAGAATCCACAAAGAGAAGGAAATAAAATCATGCTGAACATGAACCCGGGAGAACTCCTGATTTTAAAACTTTCCGCGGAGAAAAAGCTGTAATGCCGGGGACATCAAGATACCGCAACCATCCCCGCATCGCACAATATCGCGGGACAACTCGGCAATTCACGTTTTCTTCATCCAGACCGTGAGGCGGTTGTCCAGAGCAAAACGGTTCCCGGCGGAAGCGTAGTCACAGAGAAGCGTGCCGTCCGAAAGACGTTTCACAAGATGAAACTCCTCCGACGGAACTTCGGCGTCTTCGGCAATTCCGTCTCCGGGAATCGGGCGCGCCACAGCACCAAGTCGCGAATCCTGCGCCAGAACAATCGGCCCGGCCAGATATCCGGTATGACTGAGATCCGGAGAAGAGACCATTTCCGCCGTCAGATCAAATGTGATCATGATCCGGTCGGTGTTCCGCCACTGGCGTTTGAGCTCCAGATATTCTCCGGGAACCACCGCAAGCGTTTCGCCGTTCAACCGGAAGGATGACGCGCCTTTCCACCAGCGGGGAATCCGGAAACGGATCGTGAAAACTTCCGGCGAGGGAAGCTCCAGTGATACGGAAACTTCCCCCTTCCACGGATATCCGCCCCGCAGCGACAGTTTCGCACGCTCTCCTCCGGGAGTTGTGAAGGTGCAGTCCAACGCTTCATATGCATTCAGAACGATACCGTCCTCACTTCCGAGCACTGCACTGTAAGAGGCCATCGCAATCCCCTCGGGCCCCTGTGCCACACAACAGTCCTCTCCGAATCCGGGAAGCTGATCGGGGGCGGAATATTTGAAACCGGCGCCGGAAAGCGGGGAGGGATTCGCATGGCCGAACCAGCTGCCATCCGGCCTCATCAATCCGAGCATCGCATTGTAAGAGGTTCTCTCCATGCAGTCGGCGGCAGCGGCGGAACCCGTGAGTTTCAGAATACGGTCGCAGTAATGAAGCCACGTTGCCGTGATGCAGGTCTCGCCGTGATTGCCGGAATCATTGCGGGTCTGGCGCATGGCGCCGTAATACCAGTATTCCCCGTAGCGATCCAGAAGTCCGCCGCCGCCCGTCAGGAAGATTTCCTGTTCAGCGACCATTCGGAAAAATTCCATAACCGCTTCCAGATACGCCGCATCCGGTTCCGCGAGATAGAATTCCGTCAGTCCCTGAAAACAGGAGAGCATCTCATAAGCTTTTCCGTTTCCGATTTCAGCAGGAGGCACATGCCTGCGCGCGGCTTCGAAAATAGGATGCTTGAGCGAACAGCCCGATTCCACAATCCAGCGGGCATAATCCAGATGCCGTTTCTCTCCTCCCGCCGCGGCGACGGCGCAGACCGCCCCCAGAATCGAACAGGCGGCAAGCCCTTCGTGCCATCCGTAATGCGGAAGAGTTTTTCCGCCCGGCGGAATCTGTTTCATCAGATGGTCGAGCAGCGCCTGACACGCTTTCAGAACGCGTTCGTCGCGTTCGACCAGATGATAATAACGCATCAGGGCGAGCAGGACATACTTGCGTCCCCAGATATCCCATCCGGAAGTCTGTTTTTCCGCCGGATAGGAGCTGATGCAACCGTCCGGGGTCTGCGTGGAGAGAAGGTCGTCGACGGTTTCACGGATCAAGGCAAGAAGTCCGGCATCCCCCGTTCCATACCAGGCGAGAATGGCGGAGCGGACGATTTTTCCCCAGAATTCACAGCGCCACATGTCATCTTTCTCATTCCGGAAGCGGAACGGATCAACCAGTTTCCGGTAATCGACTTTTTTCAGACGGTTTTCCACTGTCGCCTCCAGAGCCTTTCCCATTGATCCATACAGGCGGAGCGCTCCTGCCGGAAGGGAATAAAAACGATCCTGTGCCATAAGAAATTCCTGTTGTTGAAGAATGATCTTTTCCTGTCCACACGGCCTTAAGATAAAAGATTTTTTTCCGGAAATCTATAACATTTTCGTAAAAAAACAGAATTATTTATTCCCGACTGCGGGAAACGGGTGTTTCCGCGCAGTTTTCAGGTCGCACGTCTTGCAAGCGGCATGAGAGGAACTATATTACAGAATCAATACCTAAAAAATCCGAAAGGAAACGCCCCGATGTTTCATTATATTCTGCGTTATTACATTGATCCCGGATTCGCCGAGGAAAAACGGATCGCCGAACTCTCACAGCTCTGCCGTGCAGGCCGGATTGAAGAAGTGATGTTCTTCTACAATCCCGAGGAGCTTTTTCAGGGATACCCCCCGGACGAGGAGGTCAAAGCCTGGTTCGCGCTGGCGAAAAAGGTCAAGGCGGCACTGGACGCCGAAGGCGTCGCGATGAGCATCAACCCGTGGACAACCACTGTCCATGTAAGCCGCGGTCGCGTCTTCTCGGAAAAACAGCGCAGCTTCCAGCCGATGGTCGGTGAGACGGGAACAGTATCGCCGATCACTGCCTGCCCGTTCGATCCGCACTGGCAGAGATGGCTCGGAGACTTTTTCGCCCGGATCGCAGAAGAGATTTCCCCCGTCGCCATCTGGGTCGAGGACGACTGGCGTCTGCACAACCATGAACCGGATATGAAATACGGCGGCTGCTTCTGCCCGCTGCATCTTGCGCGGTTCGAACAGGAGACGGGAATCCGGACCACACGCGAGGAACTGTTGAAAAACCTCCTTGCTCCCGGCAGACCGCATCCGTGGCGGAAGCCTTGGCTCAAAGTCTGCCGCGACTCGCTTCTGGAACCCGCCCGGATGCTGTATGAAAAGGTTCATGCGGCAAATCCCTCCGTCCGCCTCGGGCTCATGAGCTCCGGGCCGGATGTGCACAGCACCGAGGGACGCGACTGGAATCTTCTGCGCGATGCGCTTTCACCCGGCGCACCCCTGCTTGTCCGTCCGCATCTTCCCCCCTATACCGAAACATTTGCTCTGGATGTCTCCCCGGCGGTAACGCGCCAGACCATCTCCGAATATGACGGCCCGATTGAGATTTATCCGGAACTGGAAAACTCCCCCCGTTGCGGCAGATATTCCAAGAGCGGCGCCTACAGCATCTTCGAATGTCTGCACAGCGCGCTGTTCGGTTCCTCAGGCATCACGATCAACCACTATGACATGATGGGCAACGGCCTTGCGCTGGATTATGATTTTCCCGCAGCCCTCGCGGAGGCAAAGGACCGCCTGGACGCAATAGAGGCCCTGAAGCTCTCCGACCGGAATGCAGAGGGGGTTCAGGTTCTGTATTCTCCGGAAATTGCCGCGCACATGCGGACTGCACCGGATGCAGGCTCAATTTCCAATCTGGTCAATCACTCCGTCGGATGGAGCAATACCTTCTTCAAGCTCGGAGTCTCGCACGCCATGAGTGGAAAAATCACGGACGGTTCCATCCGCGCGGTCTCCGGGCAGACCCTGCGAGCTTTTTCCGATGCGGAAATCGAAACACTCCTCGCAGGCGACCTGATTCTTGATGCGCCGTCGGCGGAAATTCTCCTTGAGCGCGGCTTCGGAAACCTGATCGGGGTCTCCTCGGCGGAATGGCGCACCCTCAATGCTGACGGCTACGCTTATGAGGACATCCCGGACGGAAAGGAAGCGCTTTACGGTGTGGACGCGCCGCGCATGAGCGCTTCCCGCTGTGCCTTTCAGGTGCTCGCTATGCACACCAGCGCGGAAACACCGAGCCTGATCCGCCGCTACGACCGTTCGGTGCTCTATCCCGGTACCGTATTTCATGAGAACCACCTCGGCGGAAAAACTCTGGCAATCGCCTACCCGCTGGAGACAGCCCAGTTCAACATGGGATATTTCAACAACTTCCGCAGAATTTTCCTGCACGATCTTCTGCTGAACCGCTTCGGCGCAAAAAAGATCCTTCTCGGCTGCGACACGCCGCTCCAGACCTACCGGAACAGCAACGGGAAACTGACTGTAATTGCACTCCTGAATCCGACGCATGATACGTATCCGGCGGTCCGCTTCTTCGCCCCGGGGCTGAATCCGGCCGATGCCATGGCGCTCGGGAAGGACGGGATCTGGCGGAACGCCGGACTGGCCTCCCTTCCTGACGGTTCGATGAAATTCTCCGGAACGCTTGCCACGCTGGATGCCCTTGTTCTGAAATTTGAATCCTGAAATGGCGGAGCTTATAATGGGGAACAGTGATCCCGTGATCGAAACGGAACGTCTGATCCTGCGGAAAATGAGCGAGATGGATTTTGCCGAGGTTGCCTCAATGATGCAGGATCCGCGCGTCATGTATGCCTGGGAATATGTGTTTTCCAACGATGAGGTGCGCGAATGGATCGCAAGGATGCAGGCGCGCTATGATACATACGGATACGCCTATTTTCTCGCAGTGGAGAAACGCTCGGGCAGCGTAATCGGCCAGATCGGCATTCTGCCCGGCGAAATTTACGGCGCGCCGCAAATCGGAATCGGCTATATCCTCAAATACGACAGCCGTGGACAAGGCTATGCACTTGAGGGAGCGCGCGGCTGCATGGAATACATATTCCGGAGTTTGAACGCACCGTTCGCCGTCGCCGACATCCGCCCGGAAAATGGAGCGTCTCTCGCCGTCGCGCGGAAACTCGGACTCACCCTGCGTGACGAAATCGTGAAAGTTGTGCGGGGAAAAACGATGCCCCATCTGGTCCTTGCCAAGGATTCGCCGCTGGTCAGGGTTGTGCCATACCGTGAGGTCTGGCGCGAACGCTTCGCACTCCTGAAGGAAAAAGTGGAAACGGCGCTGAAAGGGATCCCCGTCCGGATCGAACACGTCGGGAGCACGTCGGTTCCCGGACTCGCCGCCAAGGATGTGATCGACGCGGATGTCATTCCCGCGGACTGGAAGCAGTTCCCGGAAATCGCCGCGCGCCTCGCTTCTTCCGGCTGGCGGGGACGCGGAGACCTCGGCATTCCGGGACGCGAGGCGTTTGAAGCCTCCGTCCGCCTGCCTTTTGCACACCATCTCTACGTCTGCCGGACAGGAACTCCCGCACTGGAAAACCATCTGCTTCTGCGCAATTATCTGCATACACATCCCGCGGAAGCTGCCCGTTACGAAGCACTGAAGCAAAAACTTGCCGCGCGTTTTCCGGAAGACGTCTCGCGCTACTGCGAAGAAAAAAGTTCTCTGATCGCCGAAATGCTCGTCTCCTCCGGCATGGACGGAAAATCCGTGGAGGAAATCAAAAAACAGAATCTCTCCTCACCCGCCGGAATCAGGACGGAATAATAAAGCATGCGGCGCATCCGGCCATGACCGCGGATACGCCGCATCGTTTCAAAAAAATACTCACCTTTTTACGGCAGAGTCACCGCCCGCGCTGTTTCCGAAAGTTCTGCCGGAAATTTCGCAAACGGATAAAGGTGGAAGCGGAAGACGAAGCTGCCACTCACGCTCCGGTATTTTTCCAGCGTATCGGGCCCGCAGGAGGCGGTTCCGAGTCCGCGCTGGAAGAAATCCAGCTTGAAGTGAACGCAATCATCCGGAACCAGCTCATGCTCATGCATCGTATCATACAGTTTGCGCATGGAATAGCGGCTGACGGAAAACTCCATGCCGTCCGGCGCGGCGATCAGGATTCCCCTCCCCGCCTCGTCGCTCAAAGCAGCAAATCTCACATCCGTGCGCTGACCGTTCTCCTGCGGCATGATGTAGGGTACGTGCATCTCGTCCACCGTGGAGTGATAGAGTCCGATCGGATATCCCGCCTTCCGGTCGCAGTAATTTTCCTGCGGTCCGCGCCCGAACCAGGCGACATTGGAATATTCCGCAGGCAGATCCAGGAGGAGGCCGATTCTCGGGAGATCACTGAGACCTTCGTCAATCTCGAAACGGTTCTCAAAGCGGATGACACCGGATGGTTCCGTGAAAATATCCTGCGTCAGGACGATCCGGTCCTTCAGGACACCGCCGCGCCAGACCGAGGTGATCCGCGTGTGATTCTTCTCCGAAACAAGCGACTTTCTGATCCGGCGGAATGAATAGATGCCCTGCACCTTCTCCCAGCGGTAGAGGGCCTTAAATTCCTGTTTCAGCGGAAGCGTGGTGATCTTGAGTCCGTCGTTGTCGATCGGCGCACGGGCGATGTTGAGTTCCGGCGCGCGCAGAACCAGGGGCTGATTCCCCAGCGAGAGAAAGGCGTTTTTCTCCTTGAAGTCAAGGCGTGCGGACGCGGGCGCGGAAAGGCGGACAGCATTCTTTTTTGTCGCGGCAAACGGCATCCGGAACTGCTCCCAGGCGACCTCGAAGCCGGGATCCGCCCAGGGAGCAGCCTCCTCCAGAACCGCATGGAATGTGAGGAAGCACTCCTGGCCTTCGGAAAGTTCCGGGCGTTTCAGATCCAGCTGCACCTCAAGAGAATGCACTTTTCTCTCGGTCCTGCAAGTGGTCTGCCAGGCATTCTGCAGCCGTTCGCTCTCCACCCGGCAGGGACGCGGGGCGATGTTCAGCGTTCCAAGGGTTCCGCTCTGAACGCTCCTGCCGTCGACCGAGAGCTCCCAGTTGATGCACAGATCGGAAAGGTCTTTGAAATACCGGAGATTGACGATGCGGAAGCGCCCCGCCTTCGGATCGACAGACTCGAATTTCACATCCTGCGCGAGTTTCCTGAACTCATAAAGACCGGGATGCGGCGTGCGATCAGGCCAGATGACGCCGTCTGTGATGAAATTGTAGTCGCTGGGCTTTTCGCCGAAGTCTCCGCCGTAGAACCAGCAGGGCCGGCCGTTCTTTTCGCCCCGCCGGATGCCGTGGTCCAGCCACTCCCAGATGAAACCGCCCTGGAGGCAGGAGTATTTTTCAAACGCGTCGAAATATTCCCTGAGTCCCCCGTTGCTGTTGCCCATGGCATGGGTGTATTCGCACATGATCAGCGGGCGCGGATCGTCGGTGATTTTCTCCGCCCACGCCCGGATGCTGTCCACATGCGGATACATCGGGCAGATGATGTCGGAAAGGTGCGCATTGGAATTGAACTTCCAGCCGTGTGTCGCGCCTTCGTAATGGATCGGGCGCGAGGGATCGTAATGGCGGATCCAGCCCTCCATCGCGGCGTGGTTCGGTCCGACACCGGACTCGTTGCCGAGCGACCAGAGAATGACGCAGGGATGGTTTTTGTCCCGCATGACCATGCGCATCGCGCGGTCGGCGAACGGAGTGATCCAGGCGGGATTGTTCGTGAGATCGTTATAGAAGGCGTGGCACTCCAGATTCGCCTCGTCGATCACGTAAAAGCCGTATTCGTCGCACAGGTCGTAAAACTCCGGCGCGGCGGGATAGTGGCAGGTCCGGATCGCGTTGATGTTGAACTGCTTCATCAGAATCAGGTCTTTCCGCGCGAGTTCCACGGAGACGGTGCGGCCGTTGAGATCGTCATGTTCGTGACGGTTGACGCCGCGGATCAGAACCGCCTGCCCGTTGATCAGAAGCTGGCGCTTTTCCACCTTCACCGTCCGAAATCCGACCCGCTGTGCGACAGCCTCAAGCTCTTTTCCATTTTCATCGTAAAGAGTGACGGTCATGGTATAAAGCACCGGTGTTTCCGCACTCCACGGCTGCACTTTTCCGACTTCAGCAGTGAATCCGGCATGAAGCCGCCTGCGGTCGGAAAAGCCCCACGGGAATTCCGGCTGGATGCCGCAATCCTGTTTCCGTTCGAATACCCGTTTCCCGTCGGGATCGTAGACACGGACAGTCAGATACGGCGCATGTTCCGGATTGATCGGCAGTTCGTGCCCGGTCTGCATCGTGACTTTCAAACATCCGTTTTCAAAGGTATCGTCGAGCGTAGCAGTCGCATGCACATCGCAGATATGTGTTTTTCCTGTGGAATAGAGATAGACCGAACGGACAATTCCGGCATGCCACCAGTGATCCTGATCCTCGATGAAGGAAGCGTCCGACCATTTGATGACAAGGACCGTGATCTGATTCTCTCCGGCGTGCACAAGTTCCGTCACATCGAATTCCGTAGAGCCGCGCGAATCCTTGCTCATTCCGGCGGCAGTCCCGTTGACATATGCAACAAAACAGGACTCCACGCCGTCAAAGTGCAGAAGGATCCGCCGCCCGATCCATTTCGCGGGAATGCGGAACGTCCTGCGGTAAACGCCGGTCGGATTGCGCTTCGCCGGAACTTTGGGCGGCAGCTCTCCCCACGGCATCTGCGAGTTGGTATAATGCGGATAGTCATACCCGCGCATATCCCAGCAGCTCGGCACGTCGATGGTGTTCCACGCGGCATCGTCAAGAGCGGGAAGAAGAAAATTCTCCGGCACATCCTGCGGTTTTTCGTAATAAGCAAATTTCCAGTCTCCGTTCAGACTCTGATACCAGGGACCGCGATCGCGTCCGGCGCGCCGCGCGGCGGACTCAGTGTTGAAGTGGAACAGGGGCGAACGGTTCGGCTCGCGGTTCATGCCGACGCATTCCGGGCTCTGGTAGATCAATTCGTCCAGCTTGAAATTCATGAAGGAATCTCCTTATATCCTATTTGCTTTTGAATGAAATCCGCTTTACATTACATCTTAATATAAATCTGTTTTTTAAAATCGGAATATCGCGGATGGCTGAATCGGATATGCAAAATGGGAATAATGCGCCATATCCCCCCTACCCCGGGCTTGACGCACTGCAGCGGACAACGGTTTTCCGTTCGATGGGCATCGACAGCTCACGCGAAGGAATCGGCGCGGGAATGATCCGCAAAAAGGGCGGCACGGATTTCCGGGACTATATTGCGCCGCGTTACGTCATGGTGATCGTCCTGCGCGGGCGCGGCACCTTCACGGACGAACGAGGTAAAAACTATCCGCTGGAAAGCGGTTCTTACTTTCAGCGCCAGCCGGGCATTCCGCATTCCGATGTCATTGAATCGGAGAGCGGATGGATTGAAGCCTATCTGGAAACCGGCCCGTTGTTCTATCAGTCGCTGCGGGCGATGCGGATCATCCATACGGAAAATCCGGCAGGAAAACTGAAGGAGATCTCCGGGCTTCCGGAACGCGTCTGGACGCTGATTCATGAACTGCGCAACGCCTCCGAAGAGCGTCTGCCGGAATTTGCAGTCGCAATGCTGGAACTCCTGCGGCGCTGCCAGGCGGATGCCGAAGCCGTCCATCCGGACGGAAAAAAAGACAATATCATTGAGCTTGCCTGCCATGCGCTCGGCACCGATTTCACACACGATGTCGATCTGCACGACTTCTGTGCAAGACACGGCTGGGGATATGAGCACTTCCGTAAAGTCTTCAAAGCGCGCATCGGCGTCTCCCCATGGCGCTACCGGGTCAGGCGGAAGCTGGACGCCGCCTCGGCGCTCCTTCAGGACAGGCAGCGCACGATTGCGGAGATCGCCGACACACTCGGCTACTCTTCCGCCTATGAGTTCTCTGCCCAGTTCAAGCGCTACATCGGTGTCTCGCCCCTCTTCTATCGCGAGGGACGCAAAGGCTGACCTCTTCGAATCCGGAACTTTCTTTCCCGATTTTTTCTCCTTCCCCGCTTGAAAAAAAGATTTTTCCGGTGTATAGTTCCATTTTGGAACAGTTCCAAAACAGGATGAAAAGATAATGGAAGCGATGAATGTATTCTTCGAGATGCACCGCGATATCGAAATTCTGCGCCGCAGAGCGATCGCGGAATACTGGAACGACAACCAGAGCGACGACGTGATCGCGCAGCTGAGTCTGCGCCAGCTTTCGCATCTGGTCACAATCGAGAAACTGGGCCCCTGCTCGCTGCAGACGGTCATGCGTCATACGGGATTATCGAAGTCGGCGGTTTCCGCGGCGGTGGACAAAATGGTCCGGTTCGGTCTCCTGAGCCGGATTGAAAATCCCGACAATCGCCGGGAAATCCTGATCGGGGTGCTGCCGACAGTCAAAACACATCTGGAAAACATCGACCGCCGCTTCCGGAGTCTCGTCACGGGCATTTTTGCAAAAGAGTGTTCCGAAGCGGAGATCGGAGAAATCGCCGATGTCGCCGCGCTGATTGTGGAAAAATTAAAGAAGTACGATCTGAAATGAGAAAAGAAAACGCCTCCTTTACGACCGCGCCGATCGGGCGCACAATGATTTCAACGGCAATCTCGATGCTTCCCGGAACGCTCGCGATCTCGGGATACAATATCGCGGACACCTACTTTGTCGGACAGCTTCACAACACCGACGCGCTCGCGGCAATGGGTTACACCTTCCCTGTGATCATGATCATCGGGTGCATCTTCCGCGGACTGGCGACCGGCATCATGGCGACCGCGTCGCAGGCGCTCGGCGGCGCGAAGCACGGCAAGGCGGCGAAACTGGTCACATCCGGACTGCTTCTGACACTGATCCTTTCGCTGATCTGCGGACTGCTCGGCGCGTATTTCATCGAGGAGACCTTCCGGCTCTTCGGTGCGCAGGACAATGTCATGCCCTACATCCGCAGCTACATGACGATCTGGTACTGGGGTGTCTGCACCGCCGCTCTCACGATGAGCTGCAACGACGTTCTGATGGCGGCTGGCGCCACGAAAATCGCAAGCGGCATGATGGTCTCCGGGATGCTTCTGAACGTCGTCATGGACCCGATTTTCATTTTCGGATTCGCGGGCATTCCGGCGATGGGAATTGCGGGCGCGGCGTGGGCGACGGTTCTTTCGCAGGCGTTCGCAGCGGTGGTGATGATGCTGATCCTCCATTTCCGCTATGCCTTCCTGGTATTCGTCGCGCTCCAGTGGCGCTTCCTGAAAAACACCTGGATCATGATCACGCGTTTTGCAATTCCCTCGATGCTGGGCATGCTGCTGATGCCGATCGGAAACGGCGTGGTGACGTGGGTGCTTTCCCAGTTCGGCGACGAGGCGGTCGCGGCTTCGGCGGCGGCGGGACGGCTTGAAGTGCTGGCATTCTTCTTCCCGATGGCGCTGGGCACGGCATTGATGCCGATGGTCGGGCAGAATTACGGCGCGCGCCTTTACTCCCGGATCAACCAGTGCCGCCGGTTCGCGATGCGTTTCGCCTTTTACTATCTGCTCGGAATGGCGCTCATTTTTGTTGTGCTTGCTCCGAAAATGGTGGGATTCTTCTCCACGGACCCGAAAGTGCTGCCGATCATGATCGCCTATCTGCGGATCATTCCTTACGGGTTCGGCATGATTGAGATTCACAGGTATTCGACCTTTTTCTTCACGGGATGCGGACGGACGGGGATTGCCGCGTGGCTGAATGCGCTGCGGATTGCGGGACTGATGATTCCCTTCACGTTACTGGCACTGCTTTTTCATTCGCTCAACGGGGTCTTTTTTGCGCGCCTCGGCGCGGACGTGATTGCCGGAAGCATCGGCTTGTTCTGTGCGAGGAGGATGACGATGCGCCTGCCGGAGGACGGCCAGCCCGACCGTTCACTGATCAAATCCCTTTCCGAAACGCTTCTGGAAAGCGAAGCGGAAAACGAGACCGCGGAAGAGTAAACGGAAAAATGCAACGCATTCGGACAGGCGACTGACCGGAAACGGAAAAATGCAACGCATTTTTCTCGGGGTCAAGGGTCATTTGACCCTTGTCGTGCTCCAGCGGCGAAACGCTGGTCGCACGGAGTGCGAAATCTCCTCCGGCGGCGGTTCCACCCGCTCAAGGACGAGAAGCGCTTCTTCGAGAGCCGCCGGCACAGCGCATGACCTCGGGGAATTGTCCGGAGCTCTCGTGATGAATGAGTATTAAAGAGACGAAAAAATGTTCTCACATTTTTCCGTCTCAATGGATACGCCCGGAGCTCTCGAACTTTTTCTATGAAAAAGTTCTCGTCACTGAGCGGTCTGAACCGCTCCGGGCGGGGATTTCGTGCTCCGCACGACCAGCTTGCGCAGCTGGATCGCGCAAGGGTCAACGACCCTTGACCCCGAGAAGAATGCTCGCGCATTCTTCCGTCTCACTTTCAGCACACAGCACATTTTTACCATGATTCGCACATAAATTTTATACTTTCCTGAAAACAAGGCTTTCTTTTTCTTTTTTCCATCGTATATTTTTTGTATCAAGGCAATATCCACCCACAAAAACAAATGAGGAACAACAAAATGGCCAAGATCACATTCATGGGCGCCGGCAGCACGGTGTTCGCCAAGAACGTGCTCGGCGACTGCATGTGCAGAGAAGCGCTGAAGGATTCCCACATCGCCCTGTACGACATCAACAAAGAGCGTCTCGTCGAATCGGAAAAAATGCTCACGACGCTCAATAAAAACATCAATGGCGGCAAGGCGAAAATCACCACGCATCTGGGCGTCGCCAACCGGAAGAAAGCACTCAAGGATGCGGATTTCGTGGTCAACGCCATTCAGGTCGGCGGCTATGAGCCCTCCACTGTGATCGACTTCGAAATCCCGAAAAAATACGGACTGCGCCAGACCATCGCGGACACCCTCGGCATCGGCGGCATCTTCCGCGCACTGCGCACAATTCCCGTCATGCTGGATTTCGCAAAGGACATGGAGGAAGTCTGCCCGAACGCGTGGTTCCTCAACTACACCAACCCGATGGCAATGCTCACTGGCGCAATGCTCCGGGGAACCTCCATCAAAACAGTCGGACTCTGCCACTCGGTTCAGGTCTGCGTGCAGTCCCTCCTCCAGGCGCTCAATCTGTATGACGAAAAGAAGGACGGCCCCTTTGAAGAACTCGGCTACCGTTCGAAAATCGCCGGAATCAACCACATGGCATGGCTGCTTGAACTCACGAAGGACGGGAAGGATGTCTATCCGCAGATGCGCAAGCTCGGTCCGAAAATCGTGAAGAAATACCGTGGCGGCAAGGAAAAACACGGCAATCTGATCCGCCTTGAAATGATGAACCGCTTCGGCTACTACGTGACGGAATCCAGCGAACACAACGCCGAATACGCCCCCTACTGGATCAAGGCCGCCTATCCGGAACTCATCGACGAATACTTCATTCCGCTGGACGAATATCCGCGCCGCTGCGTCAACCAGATCAAAAACTGGAAGAAGCAGTACAAGGACATCTGCGGAAATCCGAAGCTGGATCACAAGCTCTCACGCGAATACGGCTCGGGCATCATGAACGCGATCGTGACGAATACACCCTATCAGATCGGCGGCAACGTCCTGAACAACGGGTTCATCCCGAACCTGCCTGCCAACGCGGTGGTCGAGGTTCCCTGCCTGGTTGACGCCAACGGCGTTCAAGGCACCTACGTCGGCGCCCTGCCCCCGCAGTGCGCGGCAATGAACATGACCAACATCAATGTCCAGCTTCTGACCATCGAAGCGGCGCTTACACTCAAGCGCGAACACATCTACCATGCGGCGATGCTCGACCCGCACACCAGCGCGGAACTGAACATCGACGACATCGTGGCACTGTGCGACGATCTGATCGAGGCGCATGGCGACATGCTCCCGAAGTATCACTGATCTGATCTTGCGCGCGAAGCGGCACGGGGGCGGAGATTCCGAAAACAAGAATCTCCGCCCCTTTATTTTCTTATGCTGGAATGAATGGATTGTTTACCGGGAAATCCGTATATACAGTATGAATGTCTCGTTCGCACCTTCGCGGGCATTTCAGACATACCGGAAAAATCCACCTGTAATGCTTACCGGGAACGGTGAACACTTTATGATTATACTGCTGGATTGATTGTCAAATGATTCACCAGGAGAAAAGTGTCTCCTGTAAAAAAACAGAATCATCTAATCCCGCATATGCCACCACGGAGGAAGCATTCTTCCCTGCTTTTTGTTCAAAATAAAACCGAATTCATTTGTAATTTACCCGGAAAGGGAATATCTTTACCGGGACTGTCTGTAACACAACAAAACCGGAAGGATGGGTTGAAATATGAAGGACTGGGAAAATCAGAAGCTCACAGGGATCAATAAAATGGAGGGACATGCGGTTTATCCTCCCTTCGATGACAAAACAGATGCCATGAGCGGGGAGCGCTCCACTTCACCCTACTTCAAACTTCTCAACGGCGCATGGAAATTTGAATACTTCCCCACACCGGACTCTCTGCCGGAAAATTTCTTTGACGAAGATTTCGACTGTTCGGAGTGGGATGACATCGTCGTGCCGAGCAACTGGCAGATGAAAGGATACGGAAATCCGCACTACACCAACATCAATTATCCGATTCCGGTGAATCCGCCGTTCGTCCCGTCTGAAAATCCGACGGGCTGCTACATCCGCGAGTTCGAAATCGACGAATCCTGGGAAGACCGCCGCATCGTCCTCAAGTTCGACGGCGTGGATTCCTTCTTCTATGTCTGGGTCAACGGCCAGCTCGCGGGGATGAGCAAGGGAAGCCGCAATCCCGCCGAGTTCGACATCACGGACATCGCACAGAGCGGCCTCAACCGCGTCACGGTGCAGGTGCTCCAGTGGTCCGACGGGACCTATCTCGAAGATCAGGACATGTGGTGGCTGAGCGGCATCTTCCGCGACGTCTCCGTCACCGCCTATCCCGAAATCGACCTCTTTGACATTTTTGCGAAACCCCTGCTCGATAAAAAATATAAAAACGGCCAGCTCGAACTGGAAATTGAAGTCCGCAACCAGATGGAAAAGGTTGTGAACGATCTGGTCGTCGAAGCGGAACTCTTCGATAAATCCGGGCGCGCCGTATTCCGCGAACCGCTTTCGGCAAAGGTCTCCGTCAAAGCGGAGAAAAGCGCACTTGTCCGCATGAATGCAGAAATCCGGAATGTCATGAAGTGGAGCGCCGAGACTCCCGATCTCTACACGCTGCTCCTGACGCTGAAAAACCGTTACGGCGTCATCGAATACAAGAGCCTCCGGATCGGCTTCCGCACGATGGAGCTCAAGGACGGCAACTTCCTCGTCAACGGTGTCCCGGTCATGATCCGCGGCGTCAACCGCCACGAGTTCCAGACCGATCTCGGGCGCGCGGTCACATACGATGCCATCATCGAAGATATTCTTCAGATGAAGCGCCATAACATCAATGCAATCCGCACCTGCCACTATCCGGACAGCGAAATGTTCTACGAAATCTGCGACCGCTACGGACTGTATGTCATGTGCGAAGCCGATCTCGAATCCCACGGCTTCGGCTATGAGGAGGGGAAAAATCCCTCGATGTGGCCGGAATGGGAGCGCCCCTTCCTCGACCGCATGCAGAGAATGGTCGAAGCCTTCAAGAACCATGCGTCGATCATTTTCTGGTCTCTCGGCAACGAGGCCGGTTACGGAATCAACCACAAAAAGATGTATGAGTGGACGAAAAAGCGTGACAATACGCGCCTTGTCCATTACGAGCGCGATCAGATGGCCGAAACCGCCGATGTGATCAGCACGATGTACTCCGCACCCGAATTCATCGAGGAGACCATCATTCCGGAGCGGTGCCGCCCCTCCGGAAAACCCTATCTGCTCTGCGAATATGCGCACGCGATGGGCAACGGCCCCGGCGGACTGGAGGACTACTGGCAGACGTTCTACGCGCACAAGGAGACCCAGGGCGGATTCGTCTGGGAGTGGTGCGATCACGGAATCCGCACCCAGGACGAGGACGGATGCGAGTATTTCGCCTACGGCGGCGACTTCGGCGACACGCCCAATGACGGCAATTTCATCGCCGACGGGCTCGTGTTTCCTGACAAGAGTCCCTCCCCCGGGCTTCTGGAACTCAAAAAAGTCATCGCCCCGGTCCGCGTGACAGCAAAGAATCTGAAAAAAGGCGTCGTCACGGTGGCGAACCACTACGATTTCCTCACCTTGGAACATCTGAATGTCGTCTGGAGCGTCAGCGAAAACGGCACGGTGATCCAGTCCGGCTCGATTCCGCCGCTCGCCATTCCCGCACGCTCCAGCGCGGACGTCACGATCCCGTTCGTCCTGCCGGCAAACCCGAAACCGGGCGCGGAATACTTCCTCAACATCAGCTTCCTGCTCGGAGCGGACACCCTCTGGGCGCGCTGCGGGCACGAAGTAGCGTGGGGACAGCTCGCGCTCAATGTCAAAACTGCGGAGAAAAAAGCGCCGGTGCCGCGGACCGGTTCGGCCATTGAACTGGAAGAGGACGGGGACCTCCTTTACATCGCCGCGGACGAGGCATTCTTTGAATTCGACCGCCGCTCCGGCACGCTTGCAAGCTGGCTGATCGACGGGATTCCGCTTCTGGAAGCGGGCCCGAAACTGAACATTTTCCGCGCAACCACGGACAACGACCGCGGCGGAGCGGGCATGGCTCAGCAATGGAAAAATGCTTATTACCATAAAATTACGCACAGCGTCCGGGATATTTCCTTCGATCCGGAAACGGCGACGGTCCGGGTGCTGACGCGCGTTGCGCCCCCGGTGCTCCAGTGGGGGATCGACTGCGAATATGTCTACACATTCCTGCCGGACGGATCGTTCACGCTGGAACTTTCCGGCAAACCGTCCGGAGAGGGCATGGTGCCCTTCCCGCGTCTCGGCTTCCAGCTCGCGCTGCCGGAGGAGATGGACAACGTGCAGTGGTTCGGACTCGGACCCGGCGAGTCCTACCTTGACACAAAAGAGGCGCAGCGGGTCGGCCTCTACAAGGCTCCGTTGGATGCGCTGTATACGCCTTACACCTATCCGCAGGAGAACGGGAACCGCTCCGAGGTGCGCCGCGCGGCGTTCTATGACCTCCACATGGCGGGATTTCTGGTCACGGGGCTCGGCGGGGAGCATTTCAATTTCAGCGCCCACCGTTTCACGCCCGAGGCGCTGGAGGCGGCAAAACATCCGCACGAAATCGAGGAGAGCGAAAATATCTGCCTGCATCTCGACTGGAAGCAGCAGGGAGTCGGGTCCTCCTCCTGCGGGCCGTTTCTCTCGGAAAAATACCAGATTCCCGTCAAGCCGTTCCGTTTCGGCATGAAGTTCCGCGCCTTCCGCCCGAACGAACTGAACGACACATCTTTCTTTCAACTGCTTTAAATGCGGAATTGAGGGTGATCCATGAGAAAAGTACCGAAAACAGTAACCGCGGACGAGGCGGTAAGCGTGGTGAAGTCCGGCGATCTGATCTATCTGAGCGGATTCGCCAACACGCCGGAGACGCTTCTGGACGCCCTCTGCCGCCGCGCCGACCGGCATGAATTTGAAAATGTCCGCATTCTTCAGCTGATGACCTTCGGGCCCGCCCCCTATATGGAGGAAAAGTATGCGGGGATTTTCGTCAACGACCTTTTTTTCGTAGGAGAGAACAACCGCAGAGCGGTTCACGCGGGATTTGCCGACTATCTGCCGGTCGGATTGAGCGACACACAGAACCTCTTCCGCACGGGCAGGCTCAAATGCGATGTGGCGATGATCAAGGTGACGCCGCCGGACCGGCACGGATACGTCTCGCTGGGCGTCTCTGTGGACATCACGCTCTCGGCCGTGATGACCGCCAAAAAAGTCATTGCGATCATCGACAGCTCCTCGCCGCGCACGCTCGGCGACGCGCTGATCCCTTACAGCAAGATCGACTACGCAGTGATTGCAACACATCCGCTGCCGGAGGTGCTGTATCCGCCGTCCGGACCGCTCGACATCACGATCGGACGGAACTGCGCGGAACTCATCGACGACGGAGCCTGCCTCCAGATGGGAATCGGCTCGATCCCGAACGCAATTCTCTCCCAGCTCGGCGGACACAGGGATCTCGGCATCCACACGGAAATGTTCTCGGACAATGTAATGCCGCTGGTTGAAAACGGAATCATCAACGGAGAGCGCAAGCAGATCGACACGGGGAAACTGGTCACCAGCTTCATGATGGGCTCGCGCAAGTTCTATGATTTCATCAACGACAATCCGCTGGTGCTGATGAAGGACATCGGCTACACGAACGACCCCTTCATCATCTCTCGGAACGACAATGTCGTGGCGATCAACTCCGCACTGGAGGTCGACCTGACCGGCCAGATCGCCGCGGACTCGCTCGGAACTTCGATGTATTCGGGCATCGGCGGTCAGCTCGACTTCGTCTACGGAGCCTCCCGCTCGAAAAACGGCAAGGGAATCATCGCGATCTCCTCACAGACGAACAAGGGAAAAAGCAAGATCGTCCCTGTCCTGACGCCGGGTGCCGGCATTACGACGCCGCGCCATCTGGTGCATTACGTCATCACGGAATACGGGATCGTGGATCTTTACGGGAAATCGCTCCAGGAACGCGCCGCGCTCCTGATCGAAATCGCGCATCCGGATCATCGCGAGGAACTCGAAAAGGCCGCGTTTGAACGCTTCGGAAAGTTCTTCCTCTACCGGAAGAGCCGCAGGATGCTCAAGAAAAACTGAAAATGCCTCCGCCGGGCGGGGCGGAAGCATGCAGCGCCCCCCCCTGCCCCTGCAATTCATCACGCCCTGGAAAACGCGGGATCAATTTCCGAAGCCAGTGCGGCAAAAAGCGCATCGGTCATTTCCTGAATCTCATCCAGACCGAGAACGGCGGCTGTCAGCGGGTCGGAGGCGACGGCATGGAAAATATCGCGCCGGCTGTGCCGCAGCGCACCCTGTGCACCGAGCATCTGCACATTGATCATGCCGCGGTTCAATGCCGCGAGCTGTTCCGGATAGCCTTCGACCCGTCCCGGAAAAATTCCCCCTCCGCTGACGAGGCAGGGAACCTCGACGCACGACTCCGGCGGAAGAGCCGGGATCAGGCCGTGGTTCATGACGTTCAGGTTTGCCGTGAAGGGCTGGTTCTTCTCGATGGCGGCGATGATTCTTACCGCATATTCCATGCTCGGCGTCCGTTCAAAGTGTTCCTTTCCGGTGAGAAGATTCCGGAGCTTTTCCGCATTGCGTTCCTGAAGCCGGGAACAGACAGTCAGGGACGCGCCGGAAACTCCGGCGGACATCAGATGCGTGCAGCAGAAATCATTGGGATCGGGAGTCGCGGTCACGGAACAGAATTTCTCCAGAAGGTCGGCACGCTTCCGGAAATAGGGATTGTATTCGCTTCCGTGGCCGCTGCTTTCCGTCGGGAAATAACCGAAATGGCGCATCAGCTCGAAACGCACCTTGTCGCGGTTGTAAATCTCCGGATTTTCCATGCACCCGCGCAGCTCCGGATAGAGATCGCGACCGTCGGCTTCGAGTTTGAGCATAAAGGCCTGATGATTGACGCCGGCAGCGTAAAAATGGAGTTTTTCCAGCGGAATCTTCAGCCATCCGGCGATCTGCGAAGCGGTTCCCTGCACGCTGTGACAGAGTCCGATCACTTTGACGCTTTTTGCACGGCGGCTCAGTGCGATTGTATTCATGGACATCGGATTGACGTAATTCAGAAGGTATGCGCCGGGACACTCCTCTTCCATCGCATCCACAACTTCAAACAGCGCCTTCAGCGTGCGCAGTCCGCGGAATACTCCACCGGGCCCGAGGGTGTCCGCAACAACCTGACGGACGCCGTAACGGGCGGGAATCTCATATTCCAGGCGCTGGTGCTCCAGCGTCCCGACACGGAAAACGGTGATGACATAATCCGCCCCGCGCACGGCCCGGCGCAGATCCGTCGTCAGTTCGGGTTTAAAATCCAGCTCGAACTGACGGGTCATGAGTTCGGTCATTTTTCCGGCGTCTGCAAGGCGCCCTGCATCGATGTCCATCAGCGTCAGATGGTTTCCGCGAAGCGCATCATCCAGCAGAATGTCCCGGATGAAATTCTGTGTAAAAATGACTCCGCCCGCCCCGATGATTGCAATTTTTGCCATTTTTTCCTCCCGGATGGTTGATTTGGAGTTAAAATAGCACTAAAATAAAGGAAAAATACGGGACATGAGCTGTAAAAACTGGATTATAGATGCATGAAAAGGCAGAAATACCGAAACTGGAGCGTCGGATGTTTCCGTCCGGAACTGAAGGAATATCCGAACATTGATCTGCCTGTCTATCCGCGTTCCCTGGGACATTTCATCCGGATGCCCGGCAACCGGGAAGAGGTCAAGGCTGGCGAGAAAACTTTTGTTCAGATCTTCTGGGGAATCCGCGGCGCTCCCGTATTTGAAAAGGGCGGTACGCGCCATGTTCTGCTCCCGGACCATGTGATCTACTGCCTCCCCGGAGAACCTTACGTGATCCGGAACCGTTCAGAAGAGTGCGAATACCGCTGGATCACATTCGACGGGCCGCGCGCGGAAGAATTCATGCTTTCCTTCGGGTATCCCCGGGGCGCGTTTCACGCAGGAAGCTGCCCGCACCGGAATTTCCTCAATTTTGAGGAAGAACTGCTCGTGCGGCCCCCTGCGGCCTGGAGGCGGATGTTCTGTGAAATCTGCTGCATTCTCGCGGCTGCCGGCGGTTCCGCGGATGATTCGGCAGGAGAAAAATGGAAACTCCGGGAGATTCTTGCCCTCTGCCGGTCCCGTCTTGCCGACCCGGCACTGAACGTCAAGACACTTTCCGATGAATTGAAACTCGACCGGACGACCCTCCTGCGGATGTTCCGCGAAACGATGCAGCTCACCCCCTCCTATTATCTGAGCATGCTGCGGCTCCAGCGCGCACTGAGCCTGCTTCAGAATCCGACTCTCTCCATAGCGGAGGTCGCGGAACGTTCCGGATTCCGGGACAGCAACTACTTCTGCCGCTTCATCAAAAAGAATACAGGGAAGCGCCCATCGCAATGGCGCTGAGCCAAAAGGCGCTCCCTTCCGCTTCCTGTTTTCCGGACTTTTTTCAGCGTTCCGGGAAAGATTGCCTTGACAAAATCCTGTATTGCATTTGTACAAGGTTTTCCCATGGTTCTCCTTTCGAGGATTCCGGGAAAACAGATGGGATCGTTCTGAAAAAGCCAAAGATTTTCCTGAAAATTATTTTATTATTTTTCATAAAAACTCTTGACATTTTCTCATTTCCGATGTATAATTAAAGTATGAAGAAAAAAAGAAACGGAGTTACGCATCATGTCCATCATTGATATTGCCAGAGACGCCAACGTCAGCATCAGCACGGTATCGCGGTATTTCAACCGCCCGGAGCTGCTCTCCCCGGAAGTCGCCGCAAAAATTGAAGGTGTCGTGGCAAAACGCAACTACCGTCCGCGGATTGTCCGCCCGGGCCCGAAGGCGAACAGCCGCATCGGCATCAGAAGCGGCGTGATCGCACTGGTTTCGCTGACGGACTATTCGCCCGCGGACATGTGGCGCATGCCGATCCTCCCGAACCTGATCGGGAGTGTCCAGTCGACGCTTCTTCGCAAACAGCTCTCGCTCTTCCTCGGGCAGCTCGATCAGAACGGACGGCTTCCCGAATGCGTCACGCCGCGCCGCTGCGACGGAGTGATCTTCTTTTCCAAGCCGCACCATCCGGAAACGCTTGCGCGATTCAAGAAGAACTTGCCGGAACTGCCCGGCGTCTGGTGCTTCCGCGAACACGCGGACGACGACGGACGCTTCGATCATATTTTCTATGACAATACGGCGGTCGGCGCCATCGCCGCCGATTATCTGGCGGAGCGCGGGCACCGGAAAGCGGCGTTTTTTTCCCTGAATCCCGCACATACCGCCTATCCCGCAAGGGAAAAATCCTTCCTCCGCCGCGCCGCGGAGCTCGGAATGGAGTGCAAGGTGTTTGCGCCGGAGAACCAGACCGGATTCGAGCGGAAGTCGTACACCGTTTTAGCGCAGAAGTTCCTTCGGGAGGGAAAAGGGATCACGGGCGCGTTCTTCTGCGCGGATCAGGAGATGCTCGGAATCTACACCGAGCTTCTCGCCGCCGGATACAACGCCAAAAAACTGGATATGATCGGATGCAACGCCGACGAACTGATCCTGCAGTTCATCGATCCGCGTCCGGCCTCGATTGACATCAAGGTTGCCCAGATCGGGCAGATGGCGGTCGATCAGCTGCTCCGCCGCATCAACGGCGACGCCGTCGGCGCGGCAAACGAAATCTTCGTCAAACCCGAATTAATCAGAGGAGAGTGAGAGATGTTTCAGAATAAAACAAACAGCGAGGGAATCGAAATGAAAAGAGTGGAGAAACAAAGAGTCGGCGGAATGGGGAGAAAATTCACATTGATCGAACTTCTGGTTGTGATTGCGATCATCGCCATTCTGGCTGGCATGCTGCTGCCGGCGCTGAACAAGGCGAGACAGACGGCATAGAAAATCACCTGCATGGGGAATCTCAAATCCATCGGGACGTATGCACATCTCTACAGCGGGGATTTCAATGATTATCTTCTCCCGTGGGTGCCCGGTCCGGGGAGACAAAATCCATGGAGCACAATCATCTTCCAGTATTTCATGAAAGGACCGAACGCATACGACACAAGCAATGTGAAAAGCGCGATGATCTTTCACTGTCCGTCCGATCCGCAGCTGATGACCAATAAAAAAGGCATTTATGCCCGCTCCTACTCGTACAACACATGCGAGAATCGCAACTCGCCTTACGGTTATCTTTCCGACTGGACAAACACCGACGTGTACATCAGCAGACTTTCCTCAATCAAAACAGCTTCACGTGTGCTCATCATTGCAGAATATCCGAACCAGCCGAAGGAGTATGCGTTTCTGGATCAGTACAGCTACAGCAATGTTTCCAATCCCTCCAACCAGCAGGAAAAAGTTCCCGGCGGATCGGGGTCAAAAAGCATCTTCACACCGAAGACCACCCACGGATTGATCTGGAATTATCTTTTTGTCGACGGACACGCGGCAGCGTACCGTCCGCTGGAAACGATCGGAATCGGAACCACAGAAAAACCGAGAGGATTCTGGACCGTCATGGACGGCGACTGAGCAGGAAGGAAGAAGGCTGCACATCCCGGACCGGCTCGTAACTGCGTTCCAGTCTGAATATTTCATGATTGCTCCCAGAAGGAGAGACAGGCTCCCGGCTAACGTATTATATTGCAGCATCTTGCACAACAGTATAACGTCGATGCCTGCCAATGACAAAATGTATTTCAGGAATCGCTTCATTCAGGGTCCGAAAAGCAGAAAAAATCGAATTCAATTTCAGCGGTGGCGATATCAGCAGTGACGGCGGACGGCTTTTATGAAAGAATTCGACCGCAAACCCGGTTTGACCCGGCACGCAGGAAACTTCTGAATTCCTTTGATATTCGACAGCCCGGGAAAGTTGAACATTAAACGGAAAAGCAGTCCGTTTCTTTGTCGGCAACGGCAAGTATCTCAGGGGGGATGGAAACGTTATCTTGATTCGCTGACAAAACAGATCCTTGTCAGTGAATTGAAAGGATCGACATGGAATCACAGAAAGTTACAGCGATTCAGGGATTTCCCGCAGTGTGATGCGCAAAAAAGCGCGGAGTCTGCGGAAGAGATCCGTTAAGAGATGACACTCCTCCATGGCTGTTTTATCAGTTTTTTTCTGCCCCGTTTCACCCGGAAAAATGTTTCCGGTAAACAGACGGGGCCGTTCCTGTGCGAGTCTTGAAGATCCGGGAAAAATGATATTGATCCGTGAAATGAAGAAGCGCGGCAATTTCGGAAACCGTCATGTCGGAATTTTTCAGGAGGTTTTCCGCAAGACGGATTCTTTTTTCCAGCAGATAATCATAGGGAGTTTGTCCGGTTTCCGTTTTGAAAAGATGAATGATGTGCCGGACGGAAAATCCCAGAGTCTTGGATATGTCCTTCAATCGGAGGCGCTGATAAAGATTTCTGTCGATATAGTATTTGATTTCGAGGACGGGAATGGAAAGACGGGTTCCGCTCAGGCACTGTCCGGCGAGATAGGAAATCAGACGATGGGTCAGAAGGGCGCATTTTTCATTGATGTCCGGCGGAGCGCTTTGAAAGTGTTCCCGGATCCCGGAAAAGATCGTGCGGCAGACCTCCGGATCACAGTTGGGAAAATGGAAGTTCCCGGCCAGTCCGTAGGCAGCAAGCAGATGTTCGACAAGTTTGCCGTATGTCACAAAATAGGATTTGATCCACGGGTTGTCGGGAAAGGTGTAGAGGTGATGCGTCCGGAGCGCGGGGAGAATGTAGACATCTCCGGATTTGACCTCATAGGCATGATTGTCGATTTCAACAACCCCTCTTCCCTCCTCCATGAATTCAAAGGTGAAAAAAGGATAATTCTCACGCAGGATATTGCGCTGATAATCCGAGCGCCGGGTCCGGTTCGCGGTCAGAAGAACAAACGGCTGCTCGATTTCCCCGATCCGGACTTTCCGCATACAGGGGATTGTCAGATTTTGAATCGTTCTGTCTGCAAGTTTCATGTCAGGAAACCGTTTCTATTAGATATTTTAGCGCTATTATACATCTTTTTTGCTCTTTTTTCTATTCAAAAACAGATAAAATATTGTATAATATAGAGAAAATAATTTGCTCTCTCTTGATTCTGACCGGGGAAAGATACGGAAATGAAACCGAAATGAGAAGGAAAAAACACATGAGGCATCCCTGCGAGCGTTCTGATTTGGAAAACAGGAGCCCTTACGAATGGGGAGTTGGTCCTGTCACCTCTGTTGTTTCTTTTTGGAAACCCTCTTTTTTCACCCTGGTGGAGCTCCTCGTCGTGATTGCGATCATCGTCATTCTGGCATCCATGCTCCTTCCGGCCCTGAACCGGGCGCGGGAACAGGCACAGAACATCTCCTGCCTGAACAACCTGAAACAGCTCGGTATTCTTGCCGCGTCCTATCCGCAGGATTATCAGGAATATATGCTCCCGCTGAAAGGGAAAAGAGAGGATGGCGTAAACGACAGATACTGGCCGGAGCTGCTGCAGATTAACGGTTATCTATCCTCTTCCGCGGCATTCGACCGGAAAAATCCGCTTCCGCTTCTGCGCTGTCCCGTCTATGACATAGCAAAACTCGCCGATACCGAACGCGACAAACTCCAGGGATCCACTTACGGAATGAACTACTATTTCTACTACAACAAGTCCGGAGTTGCCGAACCGCTGCGGCTCGGACAGATCAAACAGCAGTCCCGGGTTGTTTTCATCGGGGACGGCGCGGATCCGCTCCAGACGCCGAACACCGCCATCAATGAACGAACCCTGCGCTACCGCCCGCTCCGCAATCACAACGGAGCATGGAATATTCTGTTTGCCGATTTCCATGCGGAGACATTCAAAAGCCCGATGAGTTATGTGAATGATCTCGGAACCAATATCGTCAGGTGCCGGCCCGAAAACCGTGTCTGGTGGGAGCCCTATTCCGGACGGGTCTACTGAATCCGGCCGGAAGGATGAACTTGTGAAATCATAAAGCACACGCATCAAATAATCGAGAAAAGGAGATTTCATACAATGAAAACCATGCTTGCCGCACTCTGCAGTCTCGCTGTGTCAGTCTGTTTCTGCGCGGAAAACCTGATCGTCAACCCCGGCGGAGAAAACAACTTCAAAGGGTTCTGGAAATCCCCCGGAGCAAAAATCAGTGCGGAAAACGGACTCCTTGTGCTGACCGGAAAGCCGGAATCTCAGAAAAAAGAGGAGAATTTCACGAAACTGATGCAGATCGTCAAACGCCCTTCCGAGGAATTCCGGAATAAGAAAATGGTCCTCTCCTTCCAGATCCGCCTTGAGAAAATCAGCGGTTCCGTGCAGATCGCCGTGCGGGAGGCATTCGGGGACAAAGCGCTGTATCACGGAAAAATCTTCAAGTCCCTGGATGCCAATACGCAGTGGCAGAAGATCTCCGTTCCGTTCACGACAAGAGCCAATACCTCCGCGCTGATGTTTTATCTGAGCGGCGGATATCTTGCGCCGGATGACAGGATTGAAATCAAAGATCTCACCTTCTCGGAACAGTAAGGAGCTGCCCCAATGAAGCAATTCCTGATCCCCGCCCTTCTCCTCTGCACCCTCCTGCCCTGCCTCGCTCTGGAGGTGGATCCCGCCAAGGCACTCATCGTCGCGGGAAACAGCGAAAAAGGCGCCGCACTGGAACTCCGGAAACATCTGAAACTGATCACGGGCGTCGAAATTCCGCTCCGGAAACAGGCGGAAGGCGGTTTGTTCGTATTCCGTCTCGGCAATCCGCCCGCAGGGACGGTCCTTCAGCCGGAAGAGGCGCGCTGGAAAGTCACTCCATCGGAGGCTCACATTTACGGTGAGGGAAGAAACGGAACCGCCTTTGCCGTGTATGATTTTCTGGAGCAGCAGTTCCAGGTACGCTGGATCGAGCCCGGGGATCGCGGCATCTCCTGTCCGGAAATGAAAATTCTCCGCATCAAGGAAGGTGCGAACTCCTGGAAGCCTGGAAATCTTGCCCAGCGCCGAATCCGCCATGATCTCTTTCCCTACAGCGGATACCCTTATGACATTCCGGGGCAGTTCATTGTCGCCAATCGCGGCTACAACAGCAATCTGCCCGAAGAGATGCATCTGACAAAAGAGGAATACGACGCGAAACTCCGGGAAATCCGCCTCTGGCACCGGCGGATGCGCATGGGATCGCATCTTTCCCTGAATTACGGCCACGCGTTCACAAACTGGTGGAAGAAATACGGGAAAACCCATCCGGAGTATTTTTCACTGATCAACGGAAGGCGCGGCCCGAAAAATGCGGGAATGCCCGATACGGTCAAGATGTGCGTCAGCAATCCCGGACTGCATAAACTGATCGTGGAGGAATGGCGGAAACGGAAAATGCCCCCATGCATCAACATCTGCGAAAACGACTGGGGCGGCTACTGCGAATGTCCGGCGTGCCGGGCGCTCGACATGCCACCTGCCCCGGGCGCGAAATGGGACGACGATCTCAGCGACCGTTACGTCTACTTCGCAAGCAGGGTTCTGGAACTGGCCTCCCGTTACCGCGGGGATGTGATTGCAGCCTCCTATGCTTACGGCGTCTACAAAAACGCGCCGCGCAGGGAGAAGGTCAATCCGCAGCTGGTCCTCGGTTTCGTTCCCAGCATGTTCGAGCTGGAGCAGACGGAGAAGAACTACAAGGCATGGGCGGAGGCGGGGGCACGGAAACTTTTCCTGCGCCCCAACGACCATCACGCCATCAGCATCGGCCTGCCGATCGGCGGAGAAAAACAACTTTTCAAGGCCTTCCAGCTGGGCGTGAAATACAATATCATCGGAAGCGATTACGACTCCTCCAACAACTTCTGGCCCGCCGTCGGAATCGCGGACTACATTCTCGCCCGCGCCCATATTCATCCGGAAGACACCTTCGAACAGCATGAAAGCGAATATTACGCCGGATTCGGCAATGCCGCCCTGGAAGTCGGGGAATACTACCGCTACTGGCGGTGCAATATCTGGGAGAAACGGATCTATCCGAACCGGAAGGAAATCGCAAAGCTCGGACTCTACGGCAACTACCAGCGCGGTCTCATGTGGAATCTGAACCGTTACTACCGTCTTTCCGACTTCGACGCGACAGATGCGATCCTCGCCCGGGCGGCGGCAAAAGAACTCTCTTCGCAGGACCGGAAACGCATCGAGATGCTCCAGCTGGCCAACCGGTACTTCCGGCTCTTTTTCCAGGCGTGCACGGCAAAACAGGAGGAAAAACAGAAATTCGCGGCTCGGCTGCTGGATTTCCGCTGCCGCCATCACAGGGATCTGATGTTCGACTGGAACCGGATGGCGACGCTGGAAGGCCGCTACGGCGATGTCGCCGGCGTGGCAAAGGCCAGTCTCTTCCGGGAATTTTCCGGATACAGAAGCCTGCCGCTGAAATGGTTTTTCCGCCCCGATCCGGACAACGTCGGCGCCAAGGAAAAATGGGAAACTTTTTCCGCCGGGCGGATTCAGGCGCAGTGGGAGCCGATTCTGACCAACGCCGGCTGGGAGCGGCAGAAAAACTCCTCCATGCACCCGAAACTGCAGAAGTTCCTGGAAAATTACGACGGCTACGGCTACTACGGGCTGGAATTGAAAATTCCAGCCGAATGGAAGTGCCGTGAGATCGAGATCTATTTTGGCGCGGTGGACGAGTCCGCCTGGATCTATCTCAACGGAAAAAAAGCCGGAGAGCGGATTTTCCGGAAAGGTTCCGAGGACTGGAAAACCCCGTTCCGGATTCCGATCACTTCCGCGATCGACTGGAGCAAACCGGCACAGACGCTCGTCGTGCGGGTTCATGACTCCGGCGGACAGGGAGGCATCTGGCAGCCCTGTTACCTGATCTGCCGCTGAACAGAAAAGCCGAGGAACTCAAAAATGGTGAAATATCAGAATCTGGAGGAGCTCTACCGGAAAACGGAACGGACAATTGTAACCGCGCACAGGGGCTTTTCCGGGCGCTATCCGGAAAACACCCTGACGGCCATGCGCGAAGCCGTGAAGGCAGGCGCGGACATCATTGAGTTCGATCTCCGTCCCACGAAGGACGGCGTGCCCGTGGTGCTGCACGATCCCACGCTGGACCGGACCTCCAACGCGCACGGCAGTCCCGAAGATTACACGCTTTCGGAGCTGAAAACCTTCAACTTCTCCTTTTTCAAAGGAGGCCATGAAACGGGAGTCCGTCTGGAAAAGCCGGAATATCCGGAAATGCCGATCCCGACGTTCGAGGAGATTCTCGCGGATCTGAAAAACAAGGTTTTCATGAACATTCAGCTGACACGCCCGGCCGCCCCCTTTCTGAAAACGATCTGCGCGCTGTTCCGGCAATACGACATGTATGAAACCGCCTACTTCGTCACAGACGACTACGAGGATTCGCTCCGGGTGCGCGCCATTGATTCCGGCATCGAGACCTGTCCCAGAAACCGGAAAATCAAAATGGATCTTGCCGAGCTGGAGCATCAGAAGCGCTTCGGCACACGGATCATCCAGCCGGTCGCAGCGGACATCACACCGGAATTCTGTCAAAAGGCCGAGGAGCTCGGACTGCATGCGAACATGTTCTGCTCCAATACCGACGCGGACAACCGGCGCTTCCTCGCGATGGGAATCCGCGGGATCATGACCGATTACACCGATCTGCTGTTCTCCTCGATCGAATCCTTCCGGAAACAGAAGGAACACTGAAAAATGCCCGATGACTTTCCGCCGCCGCAGGGACGGGAAACCTGGCATTTTCTCGAAGAACTCCGGAAGCCCGCGGAAAACCGCGTCTGCTGGAGGGAAAATGCGCGTTGTTCCGAAGGAGAAATCGACCTCCGGCAGGGCGTCTTTTTCCAGCCCGGCTTCCCGAATGCGGCAACTCTGGAAAGCGTCCATTGCGTGTTCCGCTCTTTTCTGGAAAAGCATCTCCCGGCGGGAGCGTTTCCGATCCGGACCGCCTTATGCAATGATCTCGCCGGAGAGGATTTCCGCATCCGGGTTTCAGACCGGGAGATCTGTCTTGAGGCCGGCACGCAGGAGGGAATCCGGCGGGGGCTCTACACGTTTCTCGATGAACTGCGGGGCAGTCCGGGACCTTTCGTCAGAACCGGTCTGCGAACGATCCATTACCGGCTGAAAAACCGGATCTCCCGCTGTTTTTTCGGTCCGATCAAACGCGCGCCTTTTTTTCATGACGAACTGACCGACGACATGGACTATTATCCGGACGAATACCTGAACCGTCTCGCGTCCGAGGGAATCAACGGGTTGTGGCTGACAATCGCATTGCGCGATCTGTGTCTCACCGGTTTCTGCGCGCCGTCGCCGGACCGGGAAAAACGTCTGGAAAAGCTGCGGAAAACGGTGCGGCAATGCCTGCGCTACGGTATCCGGACCTGGGGTTTCTGCATTGAACCGGCGGGGCTTTTCCCCGGTGATCCCCTGCTGGAACGCCATCCGGAGCTGAAGGGAGCTCCGACCTGGGACCGCTTCGCCTTCTGTCCGTCGACGGAAAACGCGCTTCGCTATCTCCGGGAATCCATGCGCGATCTCTTCACGCAGGTCCCTGATCTGGGCGGCATTCTCAACATCAGTTACGGGGAACGCCCCACGACCTGCCTGAGCAGCGCGAATGTCGTCAATGAAACGCCCGTGAAATGTCCGCGCTGCGCCGCCATGCCGAAATGGGAGATTCTCTTCCGCAGTCTGAGCGCAATGCGGGAGGGAATGCCCGCTTCCGCAGAACTGATCAGCTGGCTCTACATGGCAAAACCGACCAGCCGCTCCGAATGGGTTTTCGAAATCGCCTCCCACACGCCCGAAGGAGTGATTCTCCAGTATAATTTCGAGTCGAACAGTACAAAGATGCAGCTGGGGAAACCGCGGAAAGGCGGCGATTACTGGCTCTCCTTCCCCGGGCCGTCGCCGGATTTCGAAAAAATCGCGGCGCGGGCCCATGCCGCGGGAACGCCGCTGTCCGCGAAGATTCAGGTCGGCTGTTCCCATGAGGTCGCGACGGTTCCCTTCGTCCCCGTCCCCGGACTGCTTTACCGGAAATATCGCGGGATGTTCCGTCAGGGGGTCTCCTCCGTGATGCAGTGCTGGTATTTCGGCAACTATCCGGGCCTGATGAACAAGGCGGCGGGAATGCTCGCGCGGGAGGATTTCGAAGCCTCCACGGAAAGAGAGTTCCTGGAGCGTCTCGCCCGGGAGGAATGGGGAGACAACGCCTCCGGCGTCGCCGCCGCATGGGAAAAACTCTCAGAAGCGTATGAACTCTATCCTTTTGACAATATGATGCAGTATTACGGTCCGATGCATTCGGGGATCGTCTGGCCGCTCTTTCCGGGGATCGCGCGGAAACCGCTGGCGCCTACATGGAAACCGGATTTCGGCTCCGGCGGCGATGTCATCGGCGAGTGTCTTGCCAACCACTCGCTGGAAGAGGCATGGAAGCTGACCGACCGGATGGCCGACATCTGGGAGGAGGGTGTCGCCATATGGAAAACCTGCGGCACGCATCCCGATCTGCATGTGGCGGAAGCGCTCTCCCTTCAGTTCCGCAGCGCGGCCGACATCTTCGAATTCTATCTTCTGCGCGCCTCGCTTCTAACTGCTTCCAAGGATCGGGAAGCAGCGCTTGACGCAATGGAGGAGATCGTCCGGCGCGAGATGCGAAATTCTGAAAGAATGATCAAGCTGTGTGAAGCAGACAGCCGTCTCGGGTTCCACTCCGAAGCGGAGGCTCATCAATACGATCCGAACCGTCTGCGCTGGCGCATCCGGCAGCTTGACAGCGTACTGAGCGACACCCTCCCCGCCATCCGGAAAGACGGGATTTCCGCACATGGCAAGAAGGCTCCCCGCTACCGTGGCGGATGGATCTCCGCCGGAACCATGCGCTGGACGGGGGAATGGACCCCTGCCGGACTGCGGATCCGGACGGAATGCCTGCGGAATCCCCGACAGGAAACAGACAAGATTCTGATTGCCGTTCTGAACCGCACCCTGACACGCATGCCGTGGCTGGTGGAACTCTTTGCCGACGGAAGGAGCACCGACAACCGCGGAGGCGCGGAAATCCGGATCGCCCCCGCAGCGGAAAGCTGGTGTGCGGAGGTGCTTTTTCCTCGCACGCAATGGGAGGACAATCCGCCGGACGCCCCCTGTTATCTCCAGCTGATCCGGCAGAATCAGACCATCGGGAAAGAGGATCTCCGCCGGAGCTGGCCGCGGGAAAGCGTTCCGCCGCGCCTGCGGCTGAATTTCAGCATATATTCTCCGGAAAATCTCGGATGCTTTCCCGAGCCTTCCGGACTTTGACAATTCATTCCGGATGTGCCGCGTGTTTTTCCCATCCGCGACTGCTGAGATTCGTTTCCGATCCCGCCTGAAGCAAATCTCCGGAACCGGGCTTGAAAGCATCGCCCGAAAGATCCTGCCCTTTTCCGCATCGCCCGCATGACGATCTTCCCCCGCTTCTCCGCCCGGCGGGGAAGTATGCCTTTCAGCGGAAGACTCCGCAAGACGGCCGTTCTGTTCACCATCCGGAATGCCGGATTCTATGGAAGGCAATTGTCTTCCGGAGCCGCCGGAAGGGATAAAGAAACATCTCCTTCAATCGGTATGCCGGAGCGGCATGGGAACGGAGAATCTGTTCCTTCATGCAGTACATCATGCATTCGTCATTGTGCATCGGTGTTCCCGCGAGATAACGCCGGAGCACCTCCTGCGCGACTGCGAGCGGCAGAAATTCGGAAGCGACGTCATAGAAGCGAACCAGATTGCACCCCTCTCCGCGGCGGTAACGCCCGGAATAGGTGACGTAATCGGGATACTGATGAAGTCTTCCCGTGATGATGATCGAAAAAGCGCCGCAGGCGTTTGCAATATGCCCGAACCCGCTTTCCACACCGATCAGGAGTCCGGCTTCTGCAATCAGTTTCGCAGCATACTGCAGATCCATCCTGCCGGTTTTGTCGATATAGTTCGGATGGTTCAGGCGGAGGCAGGGATACAGTCCGATTTCAATGACATGCCATCCCGCCTCCAGAAGCATCCCGGCAAGGGCAACCCAGTTTTCACGCGCCCACTGGCGGCTCCGTCCGTTGGAAAAACAGTGAAATACGGCACAGCGTTCCGGAAGCGGCTCGATTTTCAGGTCCGGATTGAAATGAAAGACCGGCGTATCATCCATCGGAGGCAATCCGGCCTGAACGGCAAACTGTTCCAGAAGACTCGGAAACGCGGCAGGATATTCCGGCGGGCGGAGAGACGGCTGCGGTCGCGAAGGATCGGAAAAGTTCAATTCATAAGAGACCGTTCCTTCCGGCAGATTTTTTTTCAGCTCCAGATACGCGGCGGCGTTCGGAACGCAAACAACCTCGTCAACATCCGGAGAATATTTGAGGAGCTCCGCAAAATCGGGCCGGGTATACCAGCGCAGGCGCCGGTCCGGATACTGTTTTTTCAAATAGCGGTAAATCGGTTCGGAGGCAACAATATCGCCGATGCGCCCGAGTTCACAAACGGTCAGAAGTCCAGCATCATCTTTCATTATCATCATCTTCCTGGCAGGCTCGTGAAAGCTTTCCATCCCATTTCAATCCGGAATCACACTCCGGAAACAGCGGAAAATGCGCAAGAAGGCCTTTCCGCTGTTTCCCGGCAGGATTTCCGCAAACGGAAAAATCCATTGTGCGAAACGATTTCCCCTGCCGGATATTGTAATCCCGTTTCAGAATTTTTCAATTTCCCGGATGAAAATTTTTCCTGTTCCGGAAGAATCCCCGCAGACTCCGGAGCACAGAACCGCGGAATTTATTTGAATTGTGATGCAAAATACTTCAGGAGAGTATCGGCGATCAGGCGTCCGCCTTCCGGGCTCAGATGAACGCCGTCGGAAACATAAAGACTCTTCAAATCCTTTTCCGCGCGCATGCTGCTGAGAATGTCCACGTAATCCAATTTGCGTTCGGCGCAGAATTTCCGGTTGACGGCATCATAGCGATCCACCAGTTCCTTTCTGCCGAACATGACCATGTCCGCCTTCGGCGGGAGTTTCGCGGCGCGATCCTCGAAGATTTTCACATAGGAGGGCGACGGCGCAATCAGAACCACTCTGGCTTTGGAACGTTCACCAAGGAAATCCAGAATCTTCCGCAGTCCCTTCTCCTGCTCTTCCGGCGAGGTGAGAGGCTGTTCAAAATTCTGAACTCTGCGCGACCGCGTATCGTTCTGCCCGAGAAAGATGAAAATCAGATCATACGGTTCGGCGAACAGATTGTCGTACATGTTCTGGCGATAGGCTTTGCGCGCACCGGGAAGTGTCCCTGCGAGACGTTCCGCCACACGCTGCACGTAATCGCCGCCGACGCCGGCGTTCCGGATTGCAATTCTGCCCGGATTGTATTTGTCGAGCCAGAAGAACAGGCGGTCGAGATAGTTCTGACCGCGATAGAAGTCCGAAAGACTGTCGCCGATGACAAGGATATTGTATTTCTTCGGCAGGCGGACCGTTTTGGCGAGCGCGTCGCTCCGGTCATAGACGGAAGGATCCTGCACGTCGATGTAAGCCGTTGCGGCCGCACCCTTTGCAGAGACGGAAATTTCATGGATCCCCTTGCCCGCGCCCCTTTCCGGAGCCAGGGATATCGAGCCGTCCGCTCCCGTGTCGGCCTTGCTCTCGCGGACCCTTGTCCCGTGCTTCCGGCAGACGGCCACCTTTTCCCCGCGCAGGGAGCTTGCAAAGACAAGCGGGACAGCCGCGTCCGGCGCTTTCACGATCTGCATCGGCGTCTTCGCCTCGATGGAGACGCCTTTCTCCGGCATGGTTTCCATTTTGAAGGACTCGACAAGCGCCCTGCCTTCGCCGTTGATCTGCAGATAGGGCAGGATCATACGGAAGCACCCCGGCAAAACAAGGTCGAATGTGAAAGTCCGGAACGAGTCGGAAAGTTCTGCCGGTGCACCGGAAAGATAGGCGGGGGTGCCTTTTCCGAATGTGTAGGTCAGAACTCCGGCAATGAGTTTTCCGCTTCCTTTGGCGCGGACCTGAATCCGGATCGGCGTATCCGCGAAGAAATCAATCTGCCTGCTGTATCCGAGGGCGCGTCCGAACACCTCCCTGTCGCGTACGCCGGACTCAAGCTGAAGATATTTTCTCCCCCCCTCCTCGACGGAGGAGGTCTTCCCCGGCCAGTAGGAGGGAGTGTTCCAGCCGTAAAGCTGGCGCTGGAAGTTGTCGTTTTTCAGCACGACGCCGTCCGCGAAAAGGGAAACAGCGGAGAGGACGGCACCGCAGCATGCAAGCATTCGTTTCATGAGTTCGGCCTTTCTGTTATTGGAGTGCAATATGAATAAGTTTGAAATCGTGTTTGTTCAGTTTCAAGCTGATCCGGCCGTTCCGGACGGAAAGTTCTGTTCCGTTTTCCCACTCGAGCGCGCGGAGAACCCGCATGCCGGACAGGTCGAGCGAACCTTCCGCCGTTTCGCCGAAGGAGGAGACGGCCGCGATGATCTCCTTGCCTTTGCACAAGGCGGTGACCCGCCACCGGGGATTGTCCGTGCGCAGTGTCCGGGGATCGAAACACGGATAAACCTTCACGGCAGGCGTGGAATAGCCCCATTCGTAAAGATTCCGCCAGACGCGGCTCCAGGTGTTTGTAAGTCCTCCGGCATTCATGACGAAAGGCAGCTCGTATGCCAGCGTGACAGCAAGAAAGCTGCGGGTCACGAATTCACGGTTTTTCCCGGTGATCTGAACGAGAATTTCGGGAATCGTGCCGCTCTGGAGTCCGAGCGTGCAGCTCTGGAGATACCCTTCCGTGAAACGGTCCTGAAAGTCGCTGCTTCCGTATTTCGCCTCCAGATCCAGCGAGATTGTGCCGAAGGCGAGCACCGGGACAAGATTGGTGTTGGTCATATGGAGCGTCAGGACGGGGCGGCCGTCGGGGAAGGTCTTCTTCTCTAGATAGAGCATGACGGCAGTGCGCCGGACGAATTCGCGCAGGGAGAAAAGATCGAAGTAGGGCTGCATCCGCCCGTCCTTCCGCCGGTAGGCCGGGCCGGTGACGGGATTGGGATTGCTCCAGTCGCGGATGTTGTCGAAATAGATGCCGTCCATTCCTTCGCGGACGAGTCTGCGAAGCTCATAGAGCGCCATGTCCTGATAACTCCGCGTCGGCGTATTGTTGTAGGCGTCGGCGTTTCCGGCGCGGTATTCCGAGCACCACCACTCGTCCATATAGGTTTGATACTCCCGCCACTCCAGATCGGAGAAGCGAGAATTCAGGTAGGGTACTTTGTATTTCGCCTGTTTCGCGTAGAAAATTCCCCGCTCCAGATGGCGCTTGAGAAAGGACCTCCGGGCACTAGTGAAACCATCCGCGTTGCGGCGCAGAAACCCTTCGACAACAGCCTTGTCGGACTCTTTTGAAAACTTCTTTCCCGCCAGATAATTCACGTAGGAATAGTCCCTGCCGAGCGGGAAGAAAAAGGTTGATCCCCACGCGCCCCAGCAGGCGGAACCCGCGAAAGTGCAGAGATTCCATGCGTTCGGAAACGAGGAGCGTTCCAGAAGTTTCGCCCAGTAATCGGGGCGCACTTTCACGGGCGTAGCCTGAAACGCCTGTTCCAGCGAGAACTCCTCCGTCCATTCCGTCGCCTGATTGACCAGATGAATCCGCAGTTCCGTGCGATCTTCGAGAGAGACGACTTCAAGCGCATCGCGCGCCGGGTCAAGCGACCAGTTCCGGTCGCTTTCGGACATCCATGCGATTCCCTTCTCCAGCTGCCCGATCCAGACATAGGGACGGAAACT
>CASEFP010000163.1 GCA_949287225.1 uncultured Lentisphaeria bacterium | reverse complement strand
CCCCGTCCGAGTCTTCCGAGTTCCTGCGCGGAGGAGGGCCCCACATTCGCCTGTCCGTCCGAAAGCAGGACGATCCGGTTGACGAATCCGGCTTCTCTGCATTTTGCGATTTCATTTGCTGCAAGCGAGACTCCGGCGAACAGTGCGGTCGAACCGCCCAGCGTTACCGCGTTGATCTTTTCGGTCAGCTCCCGGCGGTTCGCATCCGTGACGCGGGTCGAGGGGATCAGCACCCGCGCCCGGCTGTCATACGTCACCAGCGAGAACCGGTCGTTTTCTCCGAGCATGTTGAGCGCCGCCACTGCCGCCGCCCGCGCATTCTGAATTTTGTTCATTCCGTGCATGGAGCCTGAGCGGTCGAGTGCAATGCAGAGGTTTACCCGGCTTTTCTGTTCGTTTGCGGCAGCGGAGGTCTCAATCGAGATTTTGATCATGGCGTCCTGACCGATTCCCGAGAGCAGAATGTTTTTTTCCGGCTCGGCGCGGAGTGTTACGGTCGTGGCGTTTGCGTTCGCCTGTGCGCCTGTGCCAAGCAGAAGCGCGAGAGCGAATCCGGCGGAGAGGATTCCTGGTTTGTGTTTCATGGCATGTCCCTTTCTCTGGTTGGTTTGAGAATATTATACTTCAGAATCGGGGATTGTTGTCAAACCAATGTAAAACGATTGTAAAAACATTGTAAAACGGTCTTTTTCTCACAGCATGGACACGGGATCCACATCCAGATAGACCTGAAGGCCGCGGGGCTGGTTCCAGCAGGTTTCGGCGCGCAGAAACTGTTTGAGTTTCCCGAGTTTTCCGCCCCGGAACGCCGCCATGTAGCGGAAACGGCCCTTGATGCGTTCGATCGGCGCGGGAACGGGATCGGATACGATGGTTTCCGCGTCCAGATACGGCTGGAGCTTCGTCATGAGCTCCGCGGCGTAGCGCTGAATGCGTTCTTCGTTTTCGCCGGAAAAGTGAAGGGTCAGCATGTGACCGTAGGGAGGAAAATGAAGTTCTTCGCGCACGGGGAGCTCCTCGGCGTAGAAGGCGTCGCAGTCGTGATCGGCGGCGGCGATGATCGCCGGATTGAAGGGATTGCAGGTCTGGATCAGCACTTCGCCGCGGTGCTCGCCGCGTCCGGCGCGCCCGGCAACCTGGGTCAGAAGCTGGAACGTGCGTTCCGAGGCGCGGAAGTCCGGAAGAAAAAGACCCATGTCCGCATTGATGACGCCCACAAACGTCACATTCGGAAAATCAAGTCCCTTGGCGATCATCTGCGTGCCGATGAGAATGTCGATTTCGCCGCGCCGGAACTTTCCGAGAATCTCCTCATAGAGACTCGGGCGCGTCATGGAGTCGGAATCCATGCGGGCGATCCGCGCGCCTTTGAATGCGGCGGCGGCAATGCTTTCGATCCGTTCGGTGCCCGCGCCGGAATACCGGATCTTCTCCGTCCCGCAGGAGGGACATTTCTGATAGGCCGCTATCATCGCCCCGCAGAGATGACACGAGAGAATCTGCGATTTCCGGTGATAGGTGTATGCCACCGAACAGTCGGGACAGGTGGCGACAAATCCGCATTCGTCACAGACCATCTGTCTGGCGAAGCCGCGACGGTTCAGAAAAAGAATGCTCTGTTCGCCCGCCGCGATCCGGTCCCGGACGCTCTGGACAAGCGCTTTGGAGAGAAACGGCAGTTTGCCTTCATCGCTCTCCTCGCACCGCATGTCGATGATCCGCACGTCCGGCAGGACGATGGAGGGGTCGCAGCGTTTCAGCATCCGGGCGTACGCGTATTTCCCCGTCTGCGCGTTGTAATGGGACTCCAGTGAGGGGGTGGCGGAACCCAGAATGACCGCCGCATGCTCCAGTCGTCCCCGCATGACGGCAACATCGCGCGCATTGTAGCGCGGCGCTTCCGACTGCTTGTAGGACTGCTCATGTTCCTCGTCGACCACGATCAGCTTCAGATTCGTGAACGGAGCAAAGAGCGCCGACCGGGCGCCGACGGCAATTTTGACCCGTCCGGAATGCACCTTCATCCATTCGTCGCGCCGTTCCCCGTCGGAGAGTCCGCTGTGGAGCACGCTGACCATATCTCCGAAACGGGCGCGGAAGCGCTCCACGGTCTGCGGGGTCAGGGAGATTTCCGGAACCAGCACAATCGCTTCCCCTCCGGATTCAATGGCTTTGGCTATCGCCTGAAGATAGACCTCCGTCTTGCCCGAACAGGTCACGCCGTGCAGCAGAACCACATGCCGTTGTTCCCGGTGTTCCATGACATCGAAAATGAGTTTCAGCGCCTCGGCCTGTTCCGGCGTCGGAGGTCTTGCGCTGGTCCGCAGGACAACGGCGCCTTTGAAGGGATCGCGGTCGTCCTGCTGCTGTTCGCGGATCACAAGTCCCTCCTTCACCAGAGCGTCCAGCGCCGATTTTCCGGCCCCCGCCTTGACCAGAAGAATGTCCTGCGGCAGTTCGTGTTCGAGAATCAGCGTTTTGATGATGGCGGCACGGGCTTTTGAACGCGATCCGAGCGTCTCGATATATTCGGCCGCCTTGAGTTTGTCTTCGATGCGGCAGTGGGGACGCATCCTCGGTTTGACCCGGCCGTTGCGAATCGCTCCGGGCAGAAGATTCCGGATGGCAAGCTCGCGCGGACAGCAGTAGTAGAGCGCCATCCATTCCGCCAGTTTCAGCAGGGAATCGGGAATGGCGGGAGCTCCTTCGCAAAGAGAGTCGATCTCCTTCAAGTCCGTGCAGGAGGAGCGGTCGGTGATCTCCATCACATAGGCCGGCCGGAGTGCCGCTCCCTTGCCGAACGGCACATTGACCTTGATTCCCGGCCGGATCCTGTCGAGCAGGGCAGGGGGAATGGTGTAGTCAAACAGACGGTCCAGCGACAGATTGACCGTGACTCTGGCAATCGTTCCGGCCATGATTCAGTCCAGCGCCAGTTCTTCCAGCACGCGGTCGTGAATGACTCCGTTGGAGACGACAATGCCGCGTCGGTCCGGATATTCGTTCCCGCCCTGGAAATCGGTGACTCTTCCGCCGGCTTCCAGAACAATGATTTCCCCCGCGGCGATGTCGTAGGGCTGAAGAAGCATTTCCCAGAAGAAGTCGACTCGTCCGGCGGCGACAAAGGCCATGTCGAGCGCGGCTGATCCATCGCGGCGGATGTCGCGGACCTGCGGCGCGATCCGGCAGAAGTGCTTGAGATTGTTCTCCCGGTGTCCGGCCCGCAGACAGGCGAATCCGGTCTCCGCAAGACAGTTGACCAGCTTGTCCCGCGCGGAGACATGAATCGGCCGTCCGTTCAGCGTGGCTCCTTTGCCCAGCTCCGCACGGTAAAGCTCGTCGAGACGCGGCGCATAAACCACCCCCGCATACGGCCGTCCGTTCCGGCGGAGGGCGATGGAGACGGAATAAAACGGCATGTCGTGCACAAAGGAGGTCGTGCCGTCGATCGGATCAATCACCCAGAGGTATTCACTCCCGCGCTCCTGCGAGATGCCGGATTCTTCGGCCAGAATCGCATGGTCGGGAAACTGACGGGAAATGTTCGTTTTTATGAAATTTTCGACCTGGCGGTCCACATCCGTCACAAGATCCCTTTCGTTTTTGAAATGGAGACCGGCCGAGGAGAGGTGTTTTCTCTGTTCCAGCGCCATGGTTCCGGCCTCCCGGGCAAGATTTTCCATAAAATTCAGCATTGAAATCGCTCCTGTGAGTTTGTCTATTCGCGGATGTTGCGGTATAATACCTTATCTTTGTCGCAATTGCAAATTTTGGAGAAAGACAGAAATGACTTCCGAATGTAAAATTTTAGAGAATGTCTGTCTGAAAGGACTTTACCGCCGAATGGTATTCTCGGCGCCGGAAATCGCAGCGAAAGCGTCTCCCGGACAGTTTGTCCATATTCAGATTCCCGAGCTCCGGGACCGCATTCTGCGTCGTCCGTTCAGCATCTCCGGATACGATCCGGAACAGGGAACCTTGACCGTGACCTACAAGGTCGTCGGCGCGGGAACCGAGGTGCTGGCCAAACTCCCCCCGGGAGTGTCCTGCAACATCATGGGACCGCAGGGAAACGGATATCCCATGCCGTCGGCGGAGGAAACCCCGATTCTCGTCGCAGGCGGCTACGGCTCCGCCGCCACTCTGCCGCTGGCTCTGCGGGCTCCCGGAAAAGGATTCCTCCTGCTCGGAGCGCGTTCCACGGCGGATCTCATTCTCTATGAGGAGTATGAAAAGGCCGGTTTCCAGGTCCGCATCTCCACGCAGGACGGCTCCCTCGGACACAGAGGAATGGTGACCGAACTGCTGGATCCGGCTCTCGCGGAAGCAGAAAAAACTCCCGTCGTCTATGCCTGCGGCCCCACTCCGATGCTGATGGCGCTCGGAAAAATGTGCGTCGAACGCCGCGTCCGCTGTCTCCTGAGCCTCGATCAGCATATGTGCTGCGGCGTCGGAGCCTGTTTCGCATGTGTGGTGAAAATGAAGGACAGCTCCTCCCCTGATGGATGGAGATATTCCCGTACCTGCAAAGAAGGTCCCGTCTATTCCGCCGAGGAGGTGTACTATGCCTGATCTGAAAGTCAAACTGGGTCCCCTTGAACTGAAAAATCCCGTCATGACCGCCTCCGGAACATTCGGATACGGAAGCGAATATGAGGAATTCTTTGCTCCATCCCTGCTCGGAGCCGTCGTCGTCAAAGGCGTCGCCGCAAAACCCGTGCACGGAAACCCGACCCCTCGCGTCGCAGAGGTCACTTCCGGCATGATTAATGCAATCGGACTCCAGGGACCCGGCGTCGATAAATTCCTCCACGACGAACATTATATGCCCTACCTGAAACGCTCCCACTCCACCGTCATCGTGAACATCTGGGGAAAAAGCGTCGATGAATACCGATATGTCGCAGAGCGCCTCGACGCCGAATCCGACGGCATCGCCGCTCTCGAAATCAATGTCTCCTGCCCCAACGTCAAAGAGGGGGGCATCTCGTTCAGCTCCGATACCACGGCAATGGGAAAGGTCGTCGCCGCTGTCCGCTCCGCAACAAAACTCCCCCTCATCACCAAACTCAGCCCCAACGTCAAAAGTATGCCCGATTTCGCCAAGGCCGCCGCTGACAACGGAAGCGATATCGTCTCCATGATTAATACCATCCCCGCAATGGCTATCGATATCGAAACAAGACGCCCTAAAATCGCAAATGTCACAGGGGGACTCAGCGGCCCGGCCGTTAAACCGGTCGCTGTTAAAATGGTCTACGAAACCGCAAAAGCCGTCAATATCCCGATCATCGGAATGGGCGGAATCTTCTCCGGTGAGGACGCCGTCGAATTCCTCCTCGCAGGAGCTTCCGCCGTCGCCGTCGGAACAGCAATCTTCTCCGATCCCATGTCCCCGATAAAGGTACTCCACGGAATCGAAGAGTATCTCTCCCGGCATCATTACGCTTCTGTGAACGATATCATCGGAAAAGTGCTCGTCTGAGAACGTTCGCCTCGAAGGCTTTTCTGTTGGTAGCTGATTTTCTATATCCTGCTTCGGGGGTTTTCTAGTTGGTGGCTTCTCGCCCCCAACACCCCTCGGCAGGACCATGGGCCCTGCACCCGTCGCCGAAATTTGAAATTTCGGCTTTCTATTTTTTCCGGCAGTTGCCGGGCAAAGGGCAAACCGGATGGTTCGCCCTCTGCACTCCCTGCTCCTTTTTCCCGATGCAACCGTTTTCCGCCGACTAAGGATAAAGGGAAACTCTGGCTGGCTATGTTCCTGCAACGTGGATACGGTGAAAAGGATGAGGGGGTCCAGGGGGAAAACCTTTGGTTGACCCCCTGGTCGACAGGTGTCGATACAATCATGGGAGCAAAAAATTTAATTTTTTGCGACGGGTG
>CASEFP010000162.1 GCA_949287225.1 uncultured Lentisphaeria bacterium | reverse complement strand
GGATTCTCATGACCCGGAATTTTTTTCCGGATTATTATAGACAGAAAATCCGGAAAATCAAGGCAATTCCTCCATTTTCATTCAACAAAGATCCGGGAAGAAAATCCGCATCTTCCCGAAGATATTCTCATTTTTTTTTGAAATCGGCTTGACAATCACACTCCCGACGTTTAAATTCTTTTTAGTTTACACGAGGGAAGCAATATTTTGCGGAGGTCGGCAAATGGCAACCGGAAGTCCGGCACTGACAATGAAGCAGATGGCGGCGGAACTGCGTCTGAGCAGGCGGGTGATCTCTGCCGTCATCAACGGCAGCTGCGACAAGGTGAGAATATCTTCCGCCACGGAAAGGCGGGTCCGCGATTACCTTGCCGCCTCCGGCTATGTGCGGTCAAAATCCGCGCTTCAGCTCAAGCGCGGCGGCGCCAGCGATCAGATCGGCATTTTCTACTGCGGAAAATTCGTCGCGCTCGAATATCTGACCGACGCGCTGGCACTCCTGACCGCGGAGATCCGCAAGCGGTGCGGATTCTTTGAAATTTCCGGTGTCGATCCCGAACATCTTTACGAAGGCGTCGGCGAGATCATCGCCAAGGGAATCCGCAAGCTGATCTGGATTCACGGCAACACGCCGCAGGAGGAATACCTGCATGCGGAAAAACTCTTCCCGCTCTTCCGGCAGCTCGACAAGGTTGTGATCTTCAAATACGACTTTCTCTATTCGGAACTGGAAAAGGCCTATCTCGACAACGGAATCGAGCTCGTCGGATTCGACAGCATGAAGTCCTACAGCGATGCCGCGCGCCTCTTCCGGGAGAGCGGACATTCCGGTGTCGCGCTCAACGACATCTTTTTCGGAAGCAACCTGCCGCTTCCCGGCAACGACCGGCTTCTGGATGCGTTTCAGAACGAGGGGCTTCGTGTATTCGGTGTGCAGCCGCCGCTGGATACGCCGCCGGAGCGGGTCCCCGATGAGGTCGCAGGGAACATTCTGCGTTATCATCGGACGGAAGGGGTCCGCGCAGCCTTCATCCGCAACGACCTGCTCACGGCAAAGGTGATGATGAAGCTTCAGGCGCATGGACTTCGCATCCCGGATGACATTGCGGTCGCGGGATTCAGCGCTTCCTCCTATTCCGCCTTCCTTCAGCCGCCGCTGACCACATTCGTCCATCCCGTCGAGGCGATGTGCCGGCGGACGATGGAGCTGATCGACGCGCCCGCGACGGGAGTTCCGGCAAGACGTCACATCTTTGAAAACGAGTTTGTTCTCCGGAAAAGTCACCAATACGGCAACCAATATCAAAATGTGAAAGGACATAGAAAATGAGACACAGGATCCATTCCCCGTATTCCGGACAAAGAAAGGGTTTTACCCTGATCGAGCTGCTGGTCGTGATTGCGATCATCGCGATTCTTGCCAGCATGCTTCTTCCGGCGCTCAACAAGGCGCGCTCCAAAGCGCAGCGGACCGGATGCCTTTCCAACTGCAAACAGGCCGGCATCGGCATTCAGCTTTACGTCGCCGACTACAAGGACTGGCTCCCCGGAGGGAAGTCCAACGTGGGAACACCGGGAAACTGGAAATTTGAAATCAGCCCCTATTGCGGTCTGCCGCAGGAAAAAGACTATACTAATGCCATAAAAAATCCGAAATATGGATTCGGGGGACCTCTCAGCTGCACGGGTTTCAAGGGATTCACCCGCAATGCAAAGGTTATCAGCGACGCAAAAGGCAGTCCCGGGAAGTATTCCGGGCTCGGGTGGAACGATTATGTCAGTTACGCCGATCAGCCGAACAAACGTACAAAACTCCAGAGCATCAGCAAATATGCCACTGAAACCGCACTGGTCGGTGACACAGTCGATGATATGCAGTGGGATTTCGGAGACTACAAGGATGACTACAATGTGCTTCTTCCCATCCGCAGCGGCGATATCCCGGATAAACGTGTTTCGCGCAGACATGACAGGGGTTTGAATATTGTCTGGGCGGACAGTCACGCATCCTGGGTCACGCAGCATCAGATGAGTTTCGGAAAAAACGGAAATATCGCATGGTATTACAGCGCCACGAAGTGACAGGCCCCGCCCTCCCGGTTTTGACTTGATATACAGAATAAAAGGAGATGATCTATGAAGAAAATAATGTTATGGAGCGCGGCGTTTTCCTGTGCTCTTGCACTGAACGCGGCACAACCGCAGATCCCGTTCACCACCTCATCCGGCACCGTGATGCAGCGCCTTCTGCCGACCGACGGGCGGAAAGCGGAAGTCCGGGACGGCATTGTCGCACACATCCCCGGAGACAAAACGCCCAAACACCTCTTTTTCCGTTCGATGCTGGAGCTGAAGCCGGCGCTGAAAAGCAGTTTTGCTCCGGAAGATGCGCTCCTTGTGACTCTCCGCGTGGAGAAGGACACGCGCATCCGCGTCCGCTGGCGCAAGAGCGACAAGACCTATATCGACATGCCGGTTCCGGAACTGCCGCTGACCGGGAAAAAAGAGTTTCAGAGTGTGACGGTCCCGCTTCCCGAGGCGCCGGGCAGAGAGTATACGACGCTTTTTCTGGAATTCACCCCCGATCCCGGGTGCGTGGAGTATAAAAGCGTCGCGATTGAGCGTCCGCGCAAAGTGACATTGAAGCTGACTGGAAATCCGGCAAAGGTGCAGGAGCGCCTGACCGTCACGGGAACCACGGCGGAACCGGAAGCGGAAGTGATGGTCCGCGTCCGGAATTCCACAGGGGGCGTCACGGAAAAGTCCGTCCGGAGCCAAGGCGGGAAATTCCGTCTCGAATGGAAGCGCCCGCCGATTCACATCTACCGCTGGAACACCCTCTCGGCAAGCGTGAACGGCGGACGGGAAAGTGCGGACAACTCCATTGAAATTCCGCTTTACGGCTATCGCGCGGACGATTCGCACGCGTGGCTCCGCGTCAAGGGGCGCGACATCGTCACCTCTCCGAAGGCGAAGGAGGGCGAACGCGTTTTCCTTCCCGCCGGAATCGGCTACGCCCGCGATGTGATTCTTCCCGCGCAGGATGAGGAAGTGATGAAGTTCTGCCGCGCACGCGGACTCAATACCGTGAGACTCGCCTTCTACACGCGCTTCTTCAACAACCGCGACTCCGAACCGCTGGACATCGACGAGCACATCCGCGACTTCATCGTGCCGATCGTGCTCGCGGCGAAGCGGCACAACATGTATGTGATCCTGGATGATCACGGCTATTTCACGGCGAAGATCGACGAGGCGAAGGCGCGCGAGAAACAGAGCGTCCCGCGCTGGAGCGACGCCGGTGTCGCAGAGTGGATCCGCCGCTGGGTGAAGGTGGCGGAGTTCTTCAGAGACGAACCGAATGTGCTGGGCTATGAACTGCTCAACGAGCCGCACGACATCACGCCGGAACTGACGAGCGAATGGTACACGCGCTGTCTCAAGGCGATCCGCAAGGTCGATACGCGCCACATCATTCTGCTCGGGAACTGCGACTGGTCGCACGCACGGGCGATGGAGCGCACCTGGGGGAAGACGGCGGCAACCGTCGACGCGCCTTACAACAATGTGGTTTTCGCGTTCCATGACTACCCGGAGGACAATCACCCGTGGGATGTCATGCGCTTCCTGGAAGCATTTCAGAAAAAACACAATGTCCCGGTGCTCTGCACGGAATTCGGCGCAACCCACTGGAACAAGAGCGAAACCGTCTGCCGCATGTTTGAAGCGGGCATGTTCACGGTGTTTGCCAAGCTGAATGCCGGCTGGATGATCTGGGCGCTGGGACGACTGGAGGACAATCCCCGCGCGCCGTACAATGAAGTGGACAAGGTCGGGCTCAAGCCGCCGCGCTTCGACTCCGCGGCTTACAGCGACATCTGGATTCCCGCCGCAAAAGTCATGGCCTCTCCGTTCCCGGGAGCGAAATGAAAACCATGGATCGCTATGCCGGACTTCATCTGCATGTCGTTTCCCACACGCATTGGGACCGGGAGTGGTATCAGCCGTTCGAGGTGTTCCGGCTGCGTCTGACGGACCTGATCGACCATCTGCTCGACATCTTCCGGAAATATCCGGACTATGTGTTCGAGCTGGACGCGCAGACGATCTGCCTTGAGGATTATCTGGAAATCCGCCCCGAACGGCGGGAGGAGCTGGGGGAACGGATCCGCTCCGGCAATCTCCGGGTCGGACCGTGGTATGTCCAGAACGACTTCTTCCTGACCAGCGGCGAGGCGACAATCCGCAACCTCCTGACCGGCAGGCGGATCGCCGTCTCGTTCGGGCGCTGCGGCGACGTCGGCTACGCGCCGGACCAGTTCGGGCTGATCCGCCAGCTCCCGCAGATCCTCGCCGGATTCGGAATCGACAGCTGTGTGTTCGGGCGCGGATTCGACCGCCGCACCCGGAACGAATTCTACTGGGAGAGCCCGGACGGGTCTCGTGTTCTAGCCTCTTTTCTGAGCCGCTGGTACAACAATTTCCAGCGCATTTCCGCGGATCCGGAACGTGCCGCGCGCTATGCCGAAACCGCCGTCTCGCGCCAGAATGACGAGGCGGCGACCTCCCACCGCCTCCTGATGAACGGCGTCGATCACCTCGAAGCGCAGGAGGATCTGCCCGAGCGTCTGGCGCTTCTTCCCTGCTTCCGGCAGTCGACGCTCCGCGCGTTTCTGGACGGAGTCAAAGCCGAGGCCGGCGACAAGCTCCCCGTCATTGCCGACGAGATGCGGAACGATTCCTTTGAAATGCTTCTGAGCGGAACCCTCTCCGCACGTTCTCCGCTGAAGGCACGCAATGTCCGCGCGCAGGCTGCGCTCGAACTGGGTGTCGAGGTTCTCGGCGTCATCGTTGCCGAAAGCGCCGGGGACTGGTCACTCTATGAAAGCGCCCCGCTGCGTTACGCGTGGAAGCTCCTGCTTCAGAACCATCCGCACGACTCCATCTGCGGATGCAGCAATTCGCGCGTGCATGCGGACAATGAAAACCGTTTCGCACGTCTCGAAGATCTGACAAAAGCGCTGCGCGACCGCCTCTATCGTCGTTTTTTCGAGCGGCTCGACCGCAGCGGCATGGATAAAAAGGAGTATCTCCTTGCCGTATTCAATCCGGCGCCGGAACGCGTCTCGGAAGAGGCGGAAGCAAAACTTTATCTGCCGTTGGCGGATGATGTTTCCAATTTTGAAATCCGCGATCCGGAGGGAAAAATCATTCCGTTCGAGGTGCTGGACAATCGTCTCCGCTCGTTCGGAAATTATCCGCCGATCAACCTGCCGGGAAAATGCGACTGCCGGGAACTGGACATCCGTTTTCCTGTTGAAAATCTGCCTGCAATGGGTTACCGGGTCTATACCGTCCGTCCCTGCCCCGGAGAACTGCCTGCTGTGCCGGGAGCGTGCCGCATGGAAAACGAGTTTCTCTCCTTCGACGTGAGCGCGGATGGAAAACTGTGCATCACAGACCGTGAAACAGGAAAGACCTACGAAAATCTGATTGCGTTCCGCGACGAGGCGGACATCGGCCACACCTACAACTTCTTCCCCGCGCCCGGCGACCGGGAGATCGACCTTGGAGCAGTCAGCCGCATTTCCGTGCATCGCCGTCCCGCATGCGTGGAGGTCAATTACCGTTTTGAACTGCCGGAAAACTATGATTTCGCCCGGCATTGCCGCAGCGGAAAAACGGTGCAGAACACTCTGACCGTCCGCTATTCCCTGAAACGGTTTTCGCGTCATCTGAACGTGGATTTCGAGCTGGAAAACCATTCCGGTGCCCACCGGCTCAAGGTATTGTTCCGCGCGCCCGGGTCAGACGCGTTCGCCTGTGCGTCGGTGCCGTTCGGATTCGAAAAGCGCCCGAAAGGGAATTTCTTCCGGGGATTCCCGAGCTGCGGCGTTGCGGCCGTGGAAGATCTGGCAGTCTGCCACTGCGGACTGTATGAATTCGAATACCGGGCGGACGAATGGCTCTCCCTGACACTCCTGCGGTGTGTCGGAAGAGTGACCAATTCCGCGTATCCCGAGGCGCCGTCGGTCGCCGAACCGTATGAATGGGAGGTTCCCGACGCGAACCTGACCGGCACCCACCGCTTCTCCGCGGCGCTCCGGATCGGCAAAGCGTCACTCGCGGAGCTGGAACGCGAATACCGGCGCTTTCTCCAGCCCGCAATGGTCGCCTTCGACGCGGCAGACGAGCGGAAATTCACCTCCGGGCGTCCCTGCGAACAGGCGACGGAACTTTCCGAAACCTTCTTCCGCCCTCTGCCGGAGGGGACGAAACGCCTTTCCCGGGAATCCAGTTTGTTCACACTTTCCGGCGGCGCGGTTCTCTCCTGCTGCAAACGGGCCGAGGAGAGCGACCGGACACTCATCCGCGTCTTCAATCCGGATTTTGAACACACAGCGCCATTTGCCGTGGAGGGAGCGCAACCTCTCTCCCCCGCCGATCTGTCGGAACAGCCCTGCGCGCCTTCCGGAACGCCGGGAGTCCTGCGCAAAGGCGAAATCGCAACCTTTTACCTGAACTCTTCCAGATAAGGAGTCAACCATGTCCGTCCCGCCCTCTTTCCAGCTGAAACGCCATGCCTCGCATCCGATTCTCCTGCCGCTTGCGGAGAGTCCGTGGGAGAGCGAAAACGTCTTCAATCCGTCGGTCATTTACGCAAACGGGCTCTTCCACATGCACTACCGCGCGGAGGGCAAAGACTGGACCAGCCGGATCGGTTACGCCGTCAGCAGTGACGGCATCCACTGGAACCGCCTCCGCGAACCGGTGCTGGCCCCTTCCTGCGAATATGACCGCAAGGGAGTCGAGGATCCCCGTGTCACCTGCATCGACGGAATCTACTACATGGCCTACTGCGGGAACTCCTATTACAGCGGACACGGCGTCAATTACTGCGGAAGCATTTACCCGATGTTCGCCAGAAGCCGGAACCTGATCGACTGGGAGGTGATCGGCCCCATGGTCGAAGGAGAGGACAACAAGGATCATATGCTCTTCCCGAAGAAGTTCGACGGGAAATTCTGCGCCTTTCACCGCCGCAGGCCCGACATCTGGCTGGCGTTCTCCGAAAATCTGCATGACTGGCCGGAAGCGGAGATGCGCAGACTCTGCGGCGCACGTTCCGATGTCGCCTGGGAAGGCAAATACATCGGCATGAACGGCGTCCCCATCGAGACCGAGGCGGGATGGATCGCATTTTATCACGGCACGGACAGCAGTCATGTCTACCGGATCGGCGTCATGCTGCTGGACCGTGAGGATCCCTCGAAAATCCTTGCCCGTCCGCGCACGCCCGTGCTGGAGCCGAGGGAACGCTGGGAGTGCCGCGGCGATGTGCCCAATGTCGTCTTCAGCGCGGCCAATCTGCTGGTCGACGGAACGGTCTATGTTTATTACGGAGCCGCGGATCATGTGATCGGACTTGCGACGACGCCATTGACGGAACTCCTGGAGTTTCTGCTTGATCCGGCGAATCGCACGCAATAAAAAAATGCGCGCGAAGCTGCGCCATTAAAAAAAATAATTTGCAACGCAAATTATGATTTGTGTTGCAAAAGATTTCGCGCTTCGCGCGACCAGCGTCTCGCCGCTGGACCGCGACAAGGGTCGGCGACCCTTGACCCCGAGAAAAATGCTCGCGCATTTTTCCGTAATAAAAAACATTGCGAAGCAACTAGAAAAATAATTTGCGGAGCAAATTATGATTCGTGCAGGACTCTCAGTCCTGCCGCGGTCCAGCTGCGCAAGCTGGCCGCCGGAGGCGGATAATTTCGCGCTTTGCGCATTTTTCCGTTTTACAAGGGAAAATTTGAAAATAGAAGGAGTGAAAATGAAACAGTTTGCAGTTCTGCTCGGGATTGCCGCGCTATGGGCAGCGGGAGCAATCCTGCCACTTCCCGCTCAGGAGAAAAAAGCCGAAGAAGTCATCCGGATTGATCCCGACACCGTCACCATCACCGGGACAACAGACAAGGATCCGCTCTCCTATGCGCCCGGCGAAGCCATGACCTTTACCCTGAACCTTCATTTCAACGGTCCGAAGCCGACCGTGCCTTATTTCATCGCATGGCGCAGGAGCGGGGACGACGGCAGACAGACCACAGGACGCGCTTCCGCATTTGAACCTGTGATCATCAAAACCTCTCTGGATCGTCCCGGTTTCGTCCGGATCTATGCCAAGCTGATTGATGAGCACAACCGGAACGTGGTCGTGAAAAAACATGAGGCGGGCAGTTTCAACGGCGGCGCCGCCGTTCAGCCACAGACACTCAAGGGCACGCCTCCGCCTGCTGATTTCGACTCGTTCTGGGAAAAACAGAAGGCGCGCCTCGCCTCCGTTCCGATCAAAAGCGAAATGAAAAAAGTCGCCTCCGCGCAGAAGGCGGAGATCTACATGGTCAAAGTGGACTGCGCCGGTCCCCGGCCGGTCACCGGATACCTTGCCATCCCGCATGGGGCAAAGGAGAAATCCCTTTCCGCCGAAGTGGTCTTTGACGGTTACGGCTTCAGCGGCGTCCGCGACCAGGGGCCCCCGGACGGTCCGAAAAATCATATCCGCTTCAAAGTCAACGCCCACGGCTATGATCTGCGGCGCGACAAAGCGTATTATGACGACTTTCTCAAAAAGATCACGCCGCGCGGAAAGGGATACGCGTTCGATCCAGTGGAAAACTCCGATCCCGAAACCGCCTATTTCAACGGGATGGCGCTGCGTGTGCTCCGTGCGCTGCAATTCGTCAAGACACTGCCGCAGTGGAACGGGAAAATCCTGGTGGTCAACGGCGGAAGCCAGGGCGGTTTGCAGACGATCTGGGCAGCGGCGATGGATCCGGATGTGACAAGCGCGTCCGCTGCGGTTCCCTGGTGCTGCGATCTGGGCGGCGCGGCGAATTTCAAGCGGCTCACCGGAAGCTGGCGGCTCGCATACACCCGCGCACTGGATTATTACGATCCGATCCATTTCGCGCCGGAAATCAAATGCCGCTTTTCCATCCCGCGCGCCGGTCTGGGCGATTATGTCTGCCCGCCCTCCGGAATCGCGGTCTTCTACAACAATCTGACCTGTCCGAAACATATTCTCTGGGTGCAGGGTTCTACACACAGCCTGGTTCCGAAGAATCCGCAAAAAACGGAGTGGCGGAACGACGGAAAATCCCGGTAGGAAGTCTGAAAGAAACGGGCGGAAGAGTTCCGCCCGTTTTTTTCTGTCTCTCAGGCGAAGCACGATCCGCCGGCAGTCAGCAGACGGCGGGTCTCGCTGAAATCAATCTCCGCAATTCCGCAGTGATGATGCACGGCCTGCCATGCGGCGACTCCGGCGGCCTCTCCGCACTGATTCAGATTCACCATGACGCGCACGGCGCCGAAGGCGACGGGGTCGGCGTCCAGCATCCGCCCCGCACTGATGACATTGCTTGTTCCCTCGGGAATCAGGCAGCGGAGCGGAATCCGGTAGAACGGCAGGATTTTCCCCTCCGGCAACCACCGTTCCTGCGAAACAAGACGGCTGGCTTTGTAGACGAGCTTCTCGCCTGTCAGGCGCATGAAGGAAATGGATTCATCCTCGTTTCCGTGAATGTCGACCGGATAGGTGCCGCATCCGATGGTGTCCGGGAAATCCGTTCCGGCAAGAAGCTCCTCCCCGCGCAGGGGATAAAGGGAGCGGATATGCCCGCCCTCGCGGATCCCGAGCACGGACGGAAGCGTTTCCAGTGCAAGTTTCGCCTCGGGGCGGATCTTCCGGAAGAGATCCATCAGCGCGCGGATCTGTTTCCGGGATTCGAATTCGCCGCGCGTGATTTCGTCGGCATCGGAACAGTCGCAGTGCATCACCCGCGTTCCGGCAAACATCATGAGAGAGCTTCCGGGAATCTGCATGCTCCACGCGTAACCGCAGGGGAGATCGGGAAATTCACTGCGATACTGATCACAGATTTCCTTCAGATCGAACTTTCCGAGCGTATCCCATCCGGAGAATCTGGCACAGGCGGTCGGCGGCTGCGGATGCGCCGGGAAATGCAGGGGGAATCCCGCGTCGCGGCAGAGGACGGCATCGCCGGAAGCGTCGATGAAGACGTCGGCACGGACGGCAAAGCGCCCGGATTTGTTTTCCAGAACAAGCGCCTCCACTTTCCCGTCCGGCTTCCGTATGACTTCGGAAAAACGGGTCTGGAAATAGACGCGGATGTTTTTCTGTTCCAGCACCAGCGCATCCAGTTCCAGCGTCAGTTCCTCGCAGTTCAGGCGGATGCCCCATTTCCGGCTCTCCACAGGCTCCCGGAATTCGCTCACCGCGCCGCGTTTTTCCAGACGTTCAAGCATTTCAAAGGTCAATCCGCCGATGACCTGTTTTTCCCCCGTGATGTCATAGACGGAATGCCACATTCCGACCAGGCCGCATGTCGCAACGCCGCCGAAACGGTTCTGCTGTTCCACCAGAATCACTTTCGCTCCGAGGCGCGCGGCGCGCACGGCGGCGAATACGCCGGTACAGCTGCCTCCGACAATGCAGATGTCCGCGGAATCGGCGACTTTCACGTTCCGTGCGGGAATCTCAATCATATCGTTTCCGTTCATGCTTTCCTCCTGTTTTTTACGGATGCGGGAAAAATATCCCGGAAAACAGCGTTTTTCTATGAAAAAAAGGTCGTTTTTTATGAGAATCATGCTATTAATAAGATAAAATACATAAAAACAGGATTTCAGAAAGATGGAAGAAGCGGAAAAAATACTCACGGAAAGCGCAAAACTCTGTCACCTGGATTTTCTCTGGAAGGGCATCGGAATCGGGCGCGACGCATGCGGATTTTCTCCGGAACACACCCTGCACTGCTGCGCCTTCTGCCGTGCGGTGAAAAAGAACAAGGTCCGCCTGGAACGCTGTATCTGCAATGACAATGTTCTTCTGGTGGGAAAAATCGCCGGAAGCCGCACGCCGTTTCTGCACCGCTGTCACGCGGGGGTATCGGAACTGGTCGTTCCGCTGTTCAACGGGAAACAGGAACTTGAAGTAGTCCTGCTCGGCATTTTCCGGGAGGCGGGAGCACATTGTCCCTATCGGAGTCTGGAGGCGCTGTATGAGGCTCTTCCGCTGATGCGGGAGTGCAGCACGGCTGCCGCCCAGGAGATTTTTCCGCCGTTGTGCCGGATGCTTCTGGAACGGCGCGAGCAGAAGGATCTGGAACATCTTGGGGACCGGATTTCAGACTCCCGCATCCGCCACGCGCTTGTCATTCTGGAACGACGTCTGGAAAAGCCTCTTTCAGGAGGTGAGATGGCCACGGAAGTATTCCTGAGCAAATCACGCTTTCTGCATCTGTTCAAGGCGGAAACCGGTTATTCCTGGCAGGAATATCTGTTGAAAAAGCGGATGGAAAAAGGCGCTGAACTTCTCCGCCATACGGATCTGCCCATTTCCACGGTCATGGAAAAATGCGGGATGCATGATCAGAGTCATTTCGGGGCGATGTTCCGGAAATGGTGCGGGTATACCCCATTCGCCTATCGGAAAAAATTCCGTCCGAAACGGAATATCTGAAACGGTGTCAGCATGCAAGGACCTGGAATTTTTTCCGTCCGGGGCAAAAAAAAAACCGGACTCCCGTTCCGGAATCCGGCTTGAAAAAGCAGACGCGAATTACTGCGCGGCAACGACCTGCAGATCAGCCAGGCTGACGGACTGCCCGAGTTCACGGCTGAGCGCCTTTTCAATTGCTTCATTGCTCATGTCGTCCATTTTGACGGCGATCATGCGGGAACGGTCGATGGACTCCATGGAGGAGCGCTGGTTCGCCCGGACTTCCGCCTTGGTGTAGTAGATGGTGTTGTTGCTGTAGTCAATGACAAGGGCAACGACGCCGGGAATGATTCCGAAAAGGAATCCGCAGCAGTCGAGGATCAGCACTGTGGGATCCACCTGGGTGGAAGCCTGCTGGCCTTTGCGTTCAGCGTGGAAAAGAGTTCCGCACGCGGTGAGTTGAAGCAGGAGGGTTCCCGCCAGGGCGATCAGCATTGATTTCTTGAACATTTCTGCTCTCCTTGTTGCTTTTTTACGTTTTTTTAAGGAAAAGAAACTTACAAAAGGAAGTGTAGCATTCTTCCTCCACATTTCAAGTTTTTTTTAATTCAAATCAGGAAATTTCCTTTGGCATAGAGTTTTCTAGCACATTCCGGATTCTCCGCAGGTGCGAAAAAAAAGACGGAGAGGACACACTCTGATCAGAAGGAGAGGTTATGGGCGTAAGTTGAGGTCTTCCCGTGAAAAAAAGAGCAAACTTGCTTTGATGTCTTGACTTTTTCGCAGAAATGAGTATAATTTAAGTAATGTAATACTTAACGGAAATCAGGATGGAACTTATGGCGGAAAAACTTCCAGGCGGACATGAAACGATACTCCTCGTCGATGATCAGGAGACGGTGTGGGACTTTCTGATCGAAGCGCTCCAGAATCTGGGATACTCCGTCATTCTGGCGGAAAACGGCCTGGACGCCGTCGAAATCTGCCGCGAGAATCCAGGACAGATTGACCTGGTCCTTCTGGACATGATCATGCCGAAGATGGGCGGACACAGCACATTCTACCGCATCCGGGAACTGGATCCGAATATCAAGGTCCTGCTCTCCAGCGGCTATGTCGCGCCGGACTCGGTCAACGATCTGCTGGCGAACGGCGCCGCCGGTTTTCTCCAGAAACCCCACAGGATCAAGACGCTGGCCTGCGAACTGCGCCGCATTCTCGATACCCCGTCACAGAAAACGCCTCCCGCCCCGGTCTGAGTCAGGCCCAAAACTGCGATGCCTCTGTTCTGCTGTCTGACAGCAATTTTTATGAATGATTTCCACGGAAAATCGTGGCATATTTTCCAATCCGTGATATAGTATACGCTCCGTAATTTTTTAAAAAGGAGCGGACATGGATTTTTTCTTTCAGGATTTTTCGGCGCTTCAGATCGCAGTTCTCTGCGTGTCGGCTGTCATCATCGGCATCAATAAGACCGGGATGCCGGGACTCGGACTGCTTCCGGTCGTGATGCTGGCAAACTCGTTTGAGCCGGGATTGTCCACCGGCCTCCAGCTGATGATGATCGCCATGGCGGACATTCCGGCAATCATCTGTTACCGGAAAACAGTGAACTGGAAGATCATCCTGCGTCTTCTGCCCGCCGCGCTGACCGGAATCGTGCTGGGCATTCTGGTGCTTCACTTTGCGGCGGATGTGAATCTCAACATCCTGATCGGGATCATCGTTCTCGGGCTCTGCGTCTTTACGGTGCTCAAGGATTTCATCTGGCGCGACGCGACAAAAGTCCCCACGCACTGGACCTTCTCCGCATTCTTCGGGCTTCTTGCGGGATTCACGACGCTGGTCGCCAACGCCGCAGGGCCGGTCATGGCGATCTACCTCATCTCGATGCGCTTCGACAAAAAGTCCGAATACATGGGAACCGCCGCATGGTATTTCTTCCTCCTGAACTGGCTGAAACTGCCGATCTTCTACGCGCAGGGGCGCATTACGCCGGAATCCATCCGCGCGGATCTTGCGATGATTCCGCTGCTCCTCATCGGCGCGGCGCTGGGGATCTGGGTTCTCAGGAAACTGCCTCAGAAGCTCTTTGAGAAAATCATTCTGTTTCTGTCCGCACTGGCGGCGCTCAAACTCTTTTTCTGAGTGTGCCACGGGGACCTGAAGTTGTGTCACAATGTCACAAAGGGGAGAAAATTGAGCGGCGGGCATCTTCTGTATATCCATTAATATAAACAACTTGCACTGTGCCGCGTTTTTCTGGCACAAAGTATGCTTCCTTATGGCTTCATATGGAAAAAAGAAAATGAAAATCTTAAAATAAAAAAAGAAGAAAAACAAAGGAGAATGAAAAATGCCGACCTATGAGTATGTGTGCGAAGGTTGCGGACATGATTTCGATGTCTTTCAGCGCATGACCGATGAAAAGCTCAAACAGTGCCCGAAGTGCAAGGCGATGAAGCTCAAACGCAAGATCGGCGGCGGCGCCGGAATCATTTTCCATGGAAAAGGCTTCTACTGCACCGATTTCAAGAACTCTTCCCCCGCCCCATCGAAATAAGTTGCCTGATCCAGCCAGAGAAGGAGGTCCCCCCTTATGGAAAACAGCATGCAGTTCAAAGCCGAGGTTCAGCAGCTTCTTCAGCTCATGATCCATTCGGTCTACTCCAACAAGGATATTTTCGTCCGCGAACTGGTCGCCAACGCCGCGGACGCCATCGACAAGGCGCGCTTTGAATCCCTCAGCAAGCCGGAATTCGCCCAGGAGTGGGAGATCCGGATCGAAGCCGATGAAAAAGAAAATACCTTCACCATCTCCGACAACGGCATCGGCATGAATCATGACGAGCTCGTCTCCGACATCGGAACGATCGCACGCTCCGGCACGAAGGCGTTCATCGAGGCGATGAAGAACACCAAGGACGCACAGGGAAACGCTTCCGCGGAAGGCCCCGAGCTGATCGGACAGTTCGGCGTGGGCTTCTACTCCTCGTTCATGGTCGCGGACCGCGTGGACATTCTCACGCGCAAGGCCGGTTCCGACAAGGCGTGGAAGTGGTCCTCCGACGGGCGCGAGGCGTTCACGATCGACGAAGCTCAGCGCGACAGCCAGGGCACCACGATCGTTCTCCATATGAAAGAGGACGCGAAAAATTACCTCGACTACTGGAAAATCTCCTCGATCATCAAGAAGTATTCCGACTTCATCGAATACCCGATCCGGATGCGGCACACGATCAAAAAAGATGACAAGGAGACCATCGAGGACTCCACGCTCAATTCCATGAAGGCCATCTGGCTGCGCCCGGAATCCGAAGTGACGCAGGAAGAGTTCAACAGCTTTTACACGCACCTCTCCGGGCAGATCGGCGAGCCGCTCAAACGCATCTCCTACAGCGCGGAAGGCACCTCCGAATTCAAGGCGCTTCTCTTCCTTCCGGCGCGCGCGCCGTTCGATTTCCAGTTCGGCGAGCGCAGAACCAACGGGCTCCACCTTTATGTCCGCCGCGTATTCATCACGGACAACTGCCCCGGACTGCTGCCGGATTACCTGCGCTTCGTCTCCGGCGTCGTGGACTCGAGCGACCTGCCGCTCAACATCTCGCGAGAAATGCTCCAGGACAATCCGCAGATTCTCAAGATCAACAGGAATCTTGCAAAACGCATCATCTCCGAACTCACGAAGATGCTTGAGAACGACCGCGAGAAATACGAACAGTTCTACAAGGAGTTCGGCCGTCTCATCAAGGAGGGCGTCCACATGGACTTCGCCAACCGCGAAAAACTGCAGAACCTGCTCCTCTTCGAGACGATGAACGGCCCGAAGGGCAAGCTCGTGACGCTCAAGGAGTACCGCGACGCGATGCCCGCGCTCCAGCAGGAGATCTACTACATCACAGGCGACAGCCGCGAAACGCTGGAATCCTCGCCCCATCTGGAGATCCTCCGGAAGGAAAACTACGATGTGCTCTTCATGACCGATCCCATCGACGAATGGGTGATCTCCGAAATCGGCACCTACGACGGCAAGAAACTCAAATCCGTCAACAAGGGCGACGTCAAGTTCGACGAGTCCATCCAGAAGGAACTGGAGGAGAAGACGAAAAAGGCGGCGGACGAAAACAAGCCGCTGGTGGAGCTGATCAAAAAGGCGCTCGGAACGAAAGTCAAGGACGTGCGGTTCTCCCCGCGCCTGACCGAAAGCGCCTGCTGCCTCGTCAGCGATGAATACGATCCGAGCGCCTACATGCAGCGTGTGCTCAAGGCGATGGACAAAAACGCGCCGACCGTGGCACGGATTCTGGAGCTGAATCCGGATCATCCGCTGGTCGTCGCGATGAAGAAACTGCATGAAAAGGCGCCGGACAACGCGAAACTCTCCGAGTTCGCAGAAATGCTCTACGACCAGGCGCTTCTCGCCGAAGGCAGCCCGATTCCCGATCCGCTTCTCTTCACGAAGCGCACCGCCGCGCTGATGACGCTCGGGGTGGAAAAAGAAGCGAGCGCCGACTGATGGCCGACTACTACGAGATCCTCGAAGTCACGCACGAGGCGACCGATACGGAGATCAAGAAATCCTACCGCCGCCTCGCCGTCAAGTATCATCCGGACAAGAATCCCGGCGACAAAGCGGCGGAGGAGCATTTCAAGGAGATCTCCCACGCCTACGAGATTCTCGGCAATCCCGAAAAGCGTCAGCTCTACGATCAGTACGGCGAGGTCGCGTTCACGAACGGCGGAATGGGAGGAGGCGGCATGGATCCCTTCGACCTCTTCCGCGAAGCGTTCGGCGGGATGGGCGGCGGCATTTTCGATTCCTTCTTCGGCGGGCAGTCGCGCCGTTCGGATCCGAACGGCCCCGTCGACGGCTCGGATTTGCGCTACAATCTGGAGATCACCTTTGAGGAGGCGGTCTTCGGCGCGGACAAGACGATCGAATTCCAGCGCATGAGCGCCTGCGAAATCTGCTCTGGTTCCGGATGCGAACCGGGGACTTCGAAAAAACGCTGTCCCCGCTGCGGCGGAAGCGGACAGATCGGAATGTCGCAGGGATTCTTCACGATCATGCACGAATGCCCGAACTGCCACGGTGCGGGCGTCATGGCGGAAAAACCGTGCCGTCAATGCGGCGGCACCGGGCAGCGCAAGGTGAAACGCTCCGTGCAGGTGCATATTCCGCCTGGCGTGGACACCGGCACGCGGATGCGCGTCGCCGGAGAGGGCGAACCGGGCCTCCGCGGCGGCAGGAACGGGGATCTGTTCGTAATCACCCATGTACGCGAACATGAAATCTTCCAGCGCGACGGGCTCTCCGTCTACTGCAGCGTGCCGATCGACTTCCCGACCGCGGCGCTCGGGGGAACGGTCGATGTGCCGACTGTAACAGGGAAAACTTCTCTGGAGATCCCCGCCGGAACACAGACCGGCGACGTATTCACGATCCGCGGCAAGGGGATGCCCTCGCTGCGCGGACAGGGCCGGGGCGACCACTACGTCAAGGTGTTCGTGGAAGTGCCCAAAAAGCTCTCGGAAGAGCAGAAAAACGCTTTGAAACAGTATTCCGCAACCTTTCAGGACAAGGGAAACGGAGGCTCGCACCCAGTGCGGAAAAACTTTCTGGAAAAAGCTAAGCGCTTTTTTCAGATCGGTGCTTGAATTTCTCGGTTTTTCCTGACACGGGCGCGGAGAGCCGGGGATGAAAGAGAGAACAATCCCCTCACCCGCCGCAAGGGAAGCATTTTTTGCACCCGGAACGGCCGCAGAAACTGTTTGATTTCCTGTTATATCTTTTTCCCGGCGCTTGACATTGAAAGATTCCGAAGGTAAGTTACCGTTTCAAAATTGAAGGAGAACGAACATGTCAGGAATCTTCAAAGCCTACGATATCCGGGGCGTCTATCCGGAGCAGCTGGACGAAAACATCGCAGAGAGAATCGGCAGAGCCGTCGTCGTCTTTCTGAAGGCGAAGAAAATTGTGGTCGGCAGGGACATGCGCCCGCATTCACTTCCGCTGTTTCAGGCGCTGGCCAGAGGAATCACCGAACAGGGTGCGGATGTCATTGACCTCGGCATGTGCTCGACTCCGATGTCCTATCACGCGAACGGCAAGCTCGGCGCGGATGCCAGTGTCATGATCACCGCCTCCCACAACACGGCGGAGTGGAACGGATTCAAAATCTGCCGTGAACAGGCGATTCCGATCAGCGGAGCGACCGGCATTGCGGACATTGAGGCTCTCGTCGCGAAAAACGAGTGGCCGAAGCCGGAACGCACCGGAACCGTTTCCGGCTACGACATCGCGAAGGAATACGGCGAATTCCTCCGCTCCAAGGCAAGAATGGACCGCAAGCTCAAGGTCGTGGTCGATTACGCCAACGCGATGGGCTCCTACGAGATCGGCGGCATCGAGGATCTCTTTGAAATCATCCCGCTTTACAAGAAACTCGACGGGACTTTCCCGAATCACGAGGCGAATCCGCTGCATACGGAAACCCTCAACGCCCTCCGCGCGAAAGTCGTGGAAGTCGGCGCGGACTTCGGCGCGGGTTTCGACGGCGACGCCGACCGCTGCGGTTTCGTGGACGACAAGGGCCAGATCATCCCGATGGATCTCTTCACCGCGCTGATCGCGCAGGATATTCTTTCGGAAAAGGGCCAGGGCACCGTGCCGATCCTCTACGACCTGCGCAGCAGCTGGGCGGTCAAGGAGTGCATTCAGGAGAACGGCGGACGGCCGATCATGTCGCGCGTCGGAAATGCCTTCATCAAGGCGCAGATGCGCGAGTACGGAGCCGTGTTCGCCGGAGAGCTCTCGGGACACTATTATTTCCGGGAGAACTACGTTGCGGAATCCCAGGGTCTTGCCATGATCAAGCTGGCGAACCTCATCTGCGGGAAAAAGAAACCGCTCAGCGAACTGGTCGCCCCGCTCCGGAAATATTTCTCCAGCGGCGAGATCAACTCCAAGGTCGCCGATGTGAAGCCGATTCTGGAACGGATCAGGACGAAATATTCCGACGGGCACATGTTTGAGCTCGACGGCATCTCCGTGGAATATTCCAACTGGTGGTTCAACGTCCGCGCCTCCAACACGGAACCCCTTCTCCGCCTGATTGTCGAGGCGAAGGACAAGGCGACAATGGAGGAGAAGCGCGACGAGCTTCTGAAACTCATCCGTTCCTGACCGGAAGGAAATCCCCCGGTGCAGAGCACATGCCCGTATCGGGGGTTTTCGCCTCCGGCGGCCGGCTTGCGCAGCCGGACCGCACCGGGACTGACTGGAAAGTTGGAGCAATGCGCAACTCTTTCCCCCGCTCAGCATCAATTTTTTCTCTCCGGCACCGGGGGAAAGCCCCCTCCCCTTTCCGGCGCCTGTCATAATCGCAACAGCAATCCGGAAATATCCGGAAAAATATCTCTTCCCCGCTTGTTTCCTCAGATAATCCGTGATATAATGTTTCAGGGATGGTTGCAGCATTCAATACTATTTCAAAAATGAGGAGACGGGACAAGATGGGGAAACTCCAACGCAGCTGGGACATTTTTCTCAAGTCGCTGAAACTGATCATGGCGGAAAAGAAACTGCTGATTTTTCCGCTGATCTCCGCATTTGCCATGATCCTTCTGATCACGCTCATTGTAGCCGGCACGTTTCTCTGGATCGTTCTGACGGGAGATCCGGAAGCGGAAAGCGGCGGCGAGTCCGGGATTCTGGGCATTGTTGTTTTCTTTGTGCTCTATCTGGTGACAATGCTTGTCTCCAACCTGTGCATGGCCGCGTTTTTCTGTGAAATTTTCCATGGGCTGAACGGTGAATCCGTTCAGATCACCCGCGGCATCCGGGATGCCTTTTCCCGTTTCAAGGCGATCTTCATGTGGTCGCTTCTTGCCTCCACGGTGGGAGTGCTTCTCCAAATGCTGGAGCGCCGGGCCGGCGTCATCGGGACAATCGTCATCAAACTTGCGGGAGTCGTCTGGGCGGTGGCGTCCTGTTTTGCGATTCCGGCAATTGTCCGCAACCGCGAGCTGAACAATCCTTTCCAGGCGCTGAAATATTCCGCGGGCGCAATCAAACGGACATGGGGGGAATCGCTGATCGGATTCGTCGGAATCAACATGATCAGCGGGATTGCGGTATTCCTGTTCATTCTTCTGATGATCGCGGGGGGTGTCATCGGCTTTTTTGCAGAATCCGCAATCTGCTGGATTCTGCTGGCATTCATGGCAGGTAGTCTGCTGATTGCGCTGATCCTGTTCAGCTATCTGGTCAATGTCGCCCAGGCGATCTACCGTGCGGCGCTCTACCAGTATGCGGAGGGAGAGATGGTTCCGCTGTTCACGCAGGAGGAACTCGCCGGAGCCTTCCGGGCAAAGAAGTGACGTCCGAGGCATTTTTTCCGGCAGCCCGCAAAATACCGCGATGCGTTTTTTCAGCGGCGGGAGGAAATATGATGAAAAAAATATTGGTGTTCTTTTTTCTCCTCTCCATAGTGCTCCGCACTTCCGGGAACGCGGGAGTATTCCGTGGCAGCGGGCAGACTCCGGTTCTGGAAAAGAGTTCCGAAGTGCAGATGGTCGAAGAAGAGGTGGTCATGATTCCGCGCAGGGGGGATTATCCCGTGGACACCTCCTGCCGCAACCTCGACAAAATGGAGTTCCACTGCCGCTTCCTTCTGCGCAATCTCTCGGGAAACAAGGTCGTTCTTCAGGTGGGTTTTCCTCTTTCCACTGAAGCACTTTTTTTCCGGAATCCGGCGGAAATCAATCAGAGCGAAATCGTGAACCATTTCGCCTTTACCGCCGGAACGCGCGAGAAGGTTTATCCCGTGCGCTTTGTTCCATGGGATAAAGAACGCCGATTCAGCAATCTTTTTCTCTGGGAGATGGCTTTTTCCCCTCACGAAACCATGGAACTCTTCGTAAATTACACCATGGAAGGCTATCTCGGGCTTGGTTCGACATGCCGCAGGGAGGTGTTTTCCAGAGAGCGGGAATACCGATGCGCATATCTTGATTTTCTGACCACAGGCCTGGAACAGCGGCATTTCTATGTGACCGAAACCGGATCCAGCTGGGCGGGAGTCATTGAAAAGGCGGTATTCCGCTATTATCCTTTCGATTTTGAGGAATATCTCGCCGGGCGCGGAGCCTGGGAGGAGTCCGGGTCCGAACGGATCAAGCGTCTGGAAAGGCGGAAAAAACATCCCGGTCAATTTAATCATCTCTTTTCTCCTTCCATGCCCATGATCCGCGTCTGGTCTCCGGAATTTGAGCGCTGGCGGACCGTGGAGGGGAAAAAACGGCATGACCGCTGTCTGGAAGTGGTCTTTCAACCCTTCACACCGAAAAAAAACGATCCTATTACAATCCGCTATCTCTTCCCGTGCATTCCGGTAAATGCCGAACAATTCGAACTGTTCAACCAGACGCTGAAACTCTTCCTGGAAAAACAGGCGGCCCTCCGGGAAAAAATCAGAAAAGAAAAACCGGAGCGCTATGAAAAATACTGGAAAAACCGTAAAACAGACACCTATTCGCCATCGGTCCGGAAAAACATTGCCGATGTCGTGCTGGAATTTCACGGTATCCCACGCAACAATCCGGAAATTGCGGATTTTCTCGCCGACCAGCACTGGTATCCGGTCAGGCAGCCGAGAAAAATAGAGGAAACATATAAACAGATGCTTTTGAAAATCTCAGCGGAAGAAGGAACGGCCGCACTGTCAATGCGGACACAGACAGGTAACTGCGGCACTCCATGCCTTCCCGCCGGATCGCATCCGGAGTGAAAGCGGCATGGTAAACTACACCTCCCGGAAGAAATGGGCCGCTTTTTCTGTTGAAAAAATCATCAGCGTTCACACATCCGAAACGGAATAACGCAGCAGCAAAAAAACGGTTCGCACAAAACACAGTCCGGAAGGATATTTCTGTCAAAAAAAACTCCGAACTGTGTTGGGATGCCCCAATAGCGGGCATCCGGAACGGTTATCTCCTTTCGCCGAGTCCGCCGGGCGGAATCACGCCCGATGCCGCGGGATTTCCCTCTCCATCCCACGAGTCAGCACCGGGAAGCGCAAGTGTATCGGGGGAAAGATTCAGGATGAAGACGTGGTCCGCCGCCTTCGAAAGCGCCTCGCCCAGACGAGCCGAATCCTGAAGGATCAGAACGCTTTCCGTTTCGCCCGTCGCCATCGCATAGGCCGCGCCGCTCTGGTGATAGGTGACGTCCCACTTCCCGAAATTGAGCGTTTTCCGGTGCGCCTGATAGAAATCGAGCCAGTGGCGGATGATCCGTTTTTCCGTTTCACTGACAGAGGGAAGATCCATCGAAAGCATCGGCACCCCGGCAAGCGAGGCGATCATGTGACGCGAAATGTTGACCGCGGACTCCCGCGGATGCCAGTAGACCGGATCAGCATGAACGGGAACGCCGTCCCCCATGCTGATGCGGATCTGGGCAAGGCGGTGGAAGTTGTCGATGAAGTCAAACGGCACGTCTCCCGCGCGGAACTGCGTCCCGTAAGCGTGCATGCCCGGCGTGGCGTAAGCCTGGCGGAACTCGATCAGCGCGTCCGGCTTCACGGAACGGATTGTCTTTGCGAGCTCCCGGATGAAACGTGTGGTCTCCTCGCCGCGCGGCTCCTCCGGATTCGGGTAGATGTAATCGAGAAAATCGACCTTGAGGCCGTCCAGTCCGTAATCCGTGAGCACATGTTTCATCTTGTCGAGCAGGATTTCTGCCGCCTCTCCGCAGCGGCTGTCGAACGTGTAACACCCTTCGTGATATTCCTTCCTGAAAGATCCGGCGATTTTTCCGGCGAGCTCGCTCTTCGCCCCGATCAGGAACGGCGCAACCCAGAACAGGTATTTCATCCCCATCGCCTGCACGCGTCTGCGGTGGTTCTCGAAATCGGGGAACTTCTTTTCCGAAAGGCGCCAGTCGCCGATCATCTCGTACCACGACGAGATCGTCTGCGGAGAAACCCGTTTCATCACGTCGAAGCACCAGCCGTCGTCGATGATGAGCGTCCGGAAACCGAGACTGGAGGCGATCCGCGCATTCTCCTCGACCCAGTCCTGCGTGACGGCAGCGTGAACCGCGTACCAGGTGCAGTAGACGGGCTCCCATGCGCCGTCGGGAATCACAGGAGTGTCCAGCACGAGCGTTTTGCGCCAGTCCGCGAGGGAATCGGTCCAGCGCTGCGCCCGCCGATCGAGAACCAGTTCAAAATCCCGGGAGTCCGGCCCGAGCGCGACCTCAAATGTAATGTCGTAGGTGCATTTCTCCTGATTCATCTTCGCGAGAATCCGCGTATCGTCAATGAGATTCGTCAAGCCGGCGGAAAAGCGGTTGATCTGTTTCGAATTGAAAAAGGCGATGTAGGGAAACGCGCGCTGACCGGCACTTTTGCTCTCGATCACCCAGACGATCTTGGTCGAGGGCGTGCGGCTTTCCGGCACCCAGTAGCCGTGCATGTCCAGAATCGGCACGGAGAAGCACATCCGCAGGAGGCCGCTCTGCCCGGGCACCTTGACTGCAAGTCTGCCGTAATCGCCGGAGTGCTCGAGAACCGCATACGGTTCCGAACCGTGATGATAAAGAGATACCTTCATTGAACTGCCCTTTCCTTAAGTTCAGGTTGAATGACGATGGACCAAGGCGGCGGAGGCGCTTTCCCTTCCAGAATATCGGCAAGCAGTTCCGCCGCCGCACGCGCGCAGGCCTCCCCGTGGAGGTCAATGCTGGAGAATCCCAGTTCTCTGGCGAGATAGGTGTTGTTGAGTCCGCAGAGCGGCACCTTCTCCCGGATTCCGCAGTGTGTCAGAACGTCCGAAGCCCCCGCCGCGATCAGATCGTCCGCGCAGACCAGAACTCCCGGAGCTTCCCTTTCCGACAGAAACTGTTCCATTGCCCGGGAGGCCGCCTCACGGCTGTATGGAACCTCCCGGACCTCAAGAGGAAAATCCGCCCCGAGTGTTTTCCGGAAGGCTTCCAGGAATTCGCGGTTGTTCGGCAGAGAAAGAGGCGGCACGAAAAGAAGCGCATCTCCCGCCTTGTTCCGCTTCACCCATTCCGCCGCGAGGACGCCGGCCTGATCCATCGGCGCCCGGACGCTGTAGCCCTCGTTCTGGTTCATGAAGACACACGGAATCCGTTTCCGGCGGATCTCCGCAATGTCTTCCGCTGTCAGTTCCTGCACGCTGAGAAGATAACCGCCGTTGTTCTCGCGGAAGGCGAAATCACGGAAACCGGCATTCCCGGCGGCGGCGTTGAATCCGCGGATCACGAAATGACAGCCGCGGTGCTCCGCAACCTCCGCCATGGCCTGAATGGAACGCTCGCGCCCCGGATACGCCGCCATGGAAATATCGTAAATGACATATGTCAGTTCCCGGATGGAACTGGCGGTGTTTTTCGTTTTGAAGGTGCCTTTGCCGTGGAGTTTATAGAGTTCCCCGTTTGCGGTCAGTTCCTCGACGGCTTTCCTTACTGTGATCCGGCTTACCTGAAACTGTTCACAGAGTTCGCGTTCGGAGGGAATCGCCGCGCCGGGAGAAAGTTTCTTCAGAAGCTTTTCGCGAAGCTCGACAATCAGCTGATAATAAAGCGGCACTGGTGTTTCCCGGTTCAGCGGCATACGGCATCCTTTTGTGGTTATGTTGTCATTACCAGTTAAGATATTCCGGAAAGCGGCAAATGTCAAGGGAAGAATCCCGGGAGGAAAGCATTTTTCCGGCTTTTTTTCAAATGCCGGACGGGCCAATGCACAAGGCGGAATGCTCCCCTGCCCCGGATCCCGGAAGCGGGAAAAAATGGAAAGTTTCGGGAAATCTGCATCTCCCGGGATTGAAAAAAGCCGACCGGCATGTTATTTTATTATTTCTGTGATTTCAGTAAAGAAGAAATCAGAATCTTATATTTTAACTTCAAGGAATTGAAAAACATGTTGACAGTCATCAGTGCAGTCATTTACGCTTCGGTCGTTTTAATCGCGATTCTTCTTATCGTGCTTGTGCTGGTTCAGCCGTCCAAGGGCGGCGGATTCGGTTCCGCATTCGGCGGCATCGGGGAAAGCGTTTTCGGCGCACAGGCGATGGGACAGCTTTCCAAGCTGACGATCTACCTGCTTGCATTGTTCTTTGTTCTGACGCTGACGCTGGCGGTCCTGACCGGTCATAAGGCGGCATCGAACAAATCCCTGATCTCGAGCGACAAATCCGCAATGGAAGCTCCCGCGCAAAGCGGAACGGCCGCGGAAACGAAGGATGCTGCGAAAAATACGGCGGCGGCGGCGAAAGAGACTGTCGCTACGGCAAAGGATGCAGCGAAAAATACGGCTGCGGCGACAAAAGATGCGGTGAAAGACGCTTCGAAAGACGCAAAAGCCGCAGTGGCGGCACCGGTTGCGAAACAGCCGGCAAAGAAATAAGCGTCTCTCTGATCCGCCTCCTCTGACCGGGACAGACCTGTCGGAAAAATCCATCCGGCAGCCAGCCCCTTTCCGACAGTCCGTGTTTCCGGTTCCTTCTCCTCTCCCGGAATCAATTCCGCAGTATTTGCATTTTTTCTCTTTACCCCCTTGACAATCGGCTTTTTTTGATTATAATAGAAATATGGAACCGGTTCCACATTAAACTGTGATGGAGGAAAGATGAGTCTGACGATCCGGGATATCGCAAAGCATTGCGGGGTTGGAGTCGCGACGGTGTCGCGCACGATCAACAACTCCGGCTATGTCCGCGCGGACGTGAAGGAGAAGATTCTCCGCTTCATCCATGAAAGCAACTGGAATCCGTCGACGACGGCGACCACTCTTTCCACCGGAAAATCGGGAATCATCGGCATTCTGACACATGGGCTGAATCGCTATATTTATCCGAATCTTCTGGAAAAACTCCGTCTGCGCCTGATGAATACTCCTTACAAAATGATGATAAGTCTTTCCCCTTCTCCCGAGGAGATCAATAAACTCATCAGCGCAAAGGTGGAAACGGTAATTATTCTGTCGACCCATTTTCTGCCCCGTGAAAGCGTTCAGCTGCTGCTTGACAGCGGAATTCCAGTAATGGGGCTGATCGGATCGGAAAATTTTTTCCCGACCGCACATTCCAATCATTACGAGGCGGCTTACCGCGGGACAAAGATGCTACTTGATGCCGGACACCGCGGAATCGCTTATGCAGGCCCTTATCTGCTGGAAAAGCCATCAAATGACGGCGCAGTCGCTTGTCTCTCGGAGGTTTTGAATGGATATCTTGACGCGATGCGAAATGCCGGTTTGGTTCCAGATCCTGATCTGGACCTCCTGCACAGCAATGTCTACAATATTTACAATGTTCCGGATGAGCTGCCCCGCGATTTCCCACTGGCATGCGATCTGCTCCGGAAACGACACACTGCATATCTGGTTTATCCTTGCGAGACTCAAATGTTTTTTTATATTCTCTGCCGGGAACTGGGAATCCGCATTCCGGACGATGTATCCATGCTGGGAATCGAGGGCGACTACTTCGCTCCGGCTCTGAATCCCCCGCCGACTTATTTCGTTCATGACTATGATACCTTCACCGACATTGCCATGGAGTTCATCACCTCTCATGGAGAGCGTGCCAACGGACAATATTCCGTCAGTTACAAGCTGATTCAGGGAAAAAGCATAAAAAAAATGGAAAAGGAGTGAGTGGAAATGAAGATGAAATGTTTCACATTGATCGAACTTCTAATCGTAATTGCAATCATCGCGATTCTGGCGGCGATGCTGCTGCCAGCATTGAATCAGGCGAAGGAAAAGGCGCATGCCGTTTCCTGTCTCAACAATCAGAAACAGATACTTCTCGGCATTTTATCCTACGCAGGAGACTGGAAGTCACTTTATCAGATCCGGAACTACGATTCAGCACAAGCGCAGCTGGTAAATGATAACGGATGGTTGGATTCTCTTGTGCGCTTCGCTTATCTTCCGGACAAGTTTGAAATTCTTCTCTGCCCTCTGATTCCTCTGGCACCGGACGCCAGCGCACTTGCCAAAACAGCAAGCAAGATGACATATGGTGTCCTGTATCCAAACGGAACACCTGCATTTACACCGAAATATTTTTCTGTTGCCAATGCAGAAAGACAGCGTTACATTAATTTCAAAGCTATGAAAAAAACATCCTTGACTATGCTTGGAGGTGACTCCTTCATCAGCAATTCGACATGGGGAAACGCACAGTATCATCAGATTTATCCAAGCTTGACGACACAGGGCATTGCAAATGTCCATGCACGCCACTCCAATATGATGAACATGATGTTCGCCGACGGCCATGCCGGCGCCACACATCCCCGCGATTACAGGAAATATCTGGAAAACGGCGATTCCCGATATGTAAATCCGAATCTGATGTACTATACACAGAGCCGGATTCTGAAACCGGTGCCATGATCATAAAAAAATAAAAAAACAATCTTTCACGGAAAGGAGAAAAGATGAATCTCATGAAATGGATGGTTCTGAGCGGAATCATGATCTTGTCCAGCCCGGCGTTCTGCGATTTCCAGATCGTTGCGGAAGGGAAACCGACGGCTGTGATCGCCCTCAATGAACCTGCAACGAAAAGCGCCCGGCTCGGCGCGTATGAGCTTCAGCATCATGTCCGCCTCATGACGGGCGCGGAACTTCCGATTGTCCGCGGGAAGGCTCCGGAAAATACAAACATCATCCGGATCGGCGGGGAAAATCAGGGTCTCACCGGAGATGCAAGCCGGATTGTTTTCCGGGGAAGGACGCTGCTGCTGACCGGGAACGATTCGCCCGACTGCTCCGAAGTGAACTACAAGAATCCCGCCACCTTCCCGAAGGTCGAATATGAGTGCAAGGGTTCCCTCTTCGCCGTATACGATTTTCTGGAACTATACTGCAACGTCCGTTTCTACTGGATGGATGAAACAGGCACGGTGTATCCCGTGACAAAAAATCTGTCGGTTGCGGAAAAGAACCGGGAGTTTTCCCCGCCGCTGGATGCGTTCCGCCATGTATATGATGATGACAAAAATATTTCCAGATTCAAGGTATCGCCGCGCAACCGCGCGCTCTGGCAGCTCCGCTGGCGCATGAGCGTGCTTTTCGGGCAGACGAACCACAATCAGTACAGCATCTATTTTGCCCACTGGGACAAAGCGAAAAATCCGAATCTTGCCAAAGCCTTCAAAGGAAAACGCAAGGAGCTCTTTGCACAGGGGTTTGACGGCAAAAACCACAGTGCCGATCCGATTCTGCGGAAGAACTACCCGGAGGACCGGGATCTGCCTCCGCAGCTCTGCTACTCCTGCAAGGGAACCGTAAAATATTACGCACAGGAAGTGCTTGCGTATTTCAACGGCGGCAATGTGCCGGGGGGATGGCGCAATCCCAATGGAAATATTCCGTCCGACCGCACGCTTCTGCCAAGGTTCACGGGGAAACCGTTCTTCTATCCGATTCAGGGGGGCGACACCGGCGGACACTGCCTCTGCGCGAACTGCAGAAAACGGTTCCCGGAGGACAACAGGGACAATGTCTCCAACAATAAATTCCAGTTCATCGCGGATGTAGCGCGGGAAGCTGCAAAGACCGATCCCCGTGCGGGCGTTTCCACGCTGGCTTATATCCAGACACTGCATTATCCGAAAAAAGTCAGTTTGCCGGAAAATGTCTCCGTCCAGCTCTGCCTGACCGTTTACTCGTGGTGGCATCCCGTCTCCCGCAGAATGCAGATGGACGCCTACCGGGAATGGATCGGCAAGGAGGCGAAGAAGCGGCCTCTCACCCTCTGGACCTATATCTTCAGCACCTACTGGGATGCGCGTCACCACTTTGGAAACTATAAGCCGTTTCCCGGACTGTATCCGTGGAAAACCGGAGAACTGTTCCAGATGTTCACACGCGACGGCATCCGCGGCTGGTTCACGGAGGTCGAGATGCAGTACAACCACCTCGAAGCCTACGTGGCGGCCAAAATCTGCTACGATCCCTCGCTGGATCCGGCAAAGCTCATCGACGAATATTTTACACGGTATTACGGAGCGGCGGGCCCCGCGATGAAGGCGTTCTACCGCGAAATCGAAAACGCCTACTGGAATCCGGCGAATTGTCCGCCGGAATGGCTCAGAAGGAAGGACGCGGTAATCGGTCCCAAGGGGATAAAGCATCCCTACTGGGGTACGGGCCTGCATTCTCCGGATGTCAACTGGGCGCTCGGCACGCCGGAACGGATGCGGAAACTCAATGATCTGATCGGGCAGGCGAAAAAACTCGTCCGCACGCCGAATGAGAAAGTGCGTCTTCAGCGGATCATCGACGGAATCTGGACCAACACGCTGGAAGGGGAACGCGAATATAAAATCCTGAAGCTCCGGCAAAGCGCGCCGCCGCGGGCGCTTTCACTGGAAAAAACGAGTGATGCCGGAGGAGATTTTTCAAAAGTCGACTGGCGCAATGCCGCCCGGACGGAGAAGTGGAGCGATCTTTACGGCAAACCACTGGAAAATTCCTGTTCCATCAAGGCCGCCGCCGATTCAAAGTATCTCTATCTCCGCTTCCATGAGGCGAAAGCGCCGAAGAGCGGCGAGGACATCTGGAAGGAGAACATCGAGTGTTTCTTCCACGCGGGAAACGGATACCCGGTGTATCATCTGGCGGTTTCGCCCGACGGAACCTCGAAACAGTATCGCCATGAACTGGTCAATGATGCTCCGAAAATGGATTCGTGGAACATTCCTCTGAAACTGGAAAACCGCGCGGGGAAAGATTCCTGGTCTGTCACTCTGGCGCTTCCTCTTTCCGGCCTGCCGCTGAAGAACGGGCGGATGTCTCTCAACTTCATGCGGACAACGCCCTCCGGAAGTATCGTATGGAATCCGGTTTACAGCAACAGTTATCTTGGAGGAATCGACAGTTTCGGCGTTTTGACTTTTTATCCGCTGATCATCCAGGAGGACCAGTTCCAGTATCACCGGAAAGGGGAGCAATCCAATCTTGTCGGCGATCGTGCCGCATCGAACGGGAAAGCCGCCGTCATGAATGCAAACAGCGGCTGGTCGGTGCAGTATCGCTTTCCGAAGGATTTCGTTCCGGGAAAATACCGTGTCGCCGTTGCGCTGCGGACCGATGTTCCGCCGGAGGAGGGCTTGTGGAACAAGTTTGGATTCTATCATGAGAAACTCCGGAAGATCACGGATTCCAAAGTCCTTCCTGTCAAGGAATATTCCGGAGAGAAATACAAGGAGTTCGAACTCGGGACATGGAATTTGAGTCCGGAGGGCTATCTTTTTCTCGGCGGGCTCAATCGGAAGGCTCCGGGGAGGAAAATCTTTCTGGACTATATCCGGCTGACTCCCGTCTCCGGACCGTCATCGGAAAAATGAGGCTGCGCCAGATACCTTTCATTCCCTTTTCCTGAGACAAACATGGAGCGGGATATGCAAACGGCCGGGCGGAGGAGAAAAATCTCTCTGTTTTCCTCCACCTGGCTGTCCCACGTACAGAAAAAGATTGCGGAAAACATACTCCTCCCTCCATGCAGAAATTCATTTTTCTTCTCCATTTGATCTTGAAAATCCATAAGCGGACACTACATTTAACAGAAAGGCCGTTCCATGCATGCAATTCCGTGAGGTCCGCACCGGACCGTTTGCATTCAGACGGCGTTTCCAGGCATCAATCACGATCAGGAAAGGATATGTGTCATGAGCCATAAGAAAGAGCTATTCAAGAATGCGGCGGAACTTTACTCCGAACTGGGAGTCGATGTGGAACAGGCGATGTCCACCCTGGCGGAAATCGAACTGGGCATTCATGCCTGGCAGGGAGACGACGTCCGCGGATTTGAATCGGATTCCTTCACGCTGACCGGCGGCTGCCAGGTCACGGGGAACTATCCGGGACGCGCGCGCAATGCCGACGAACTCCGTGCGGATCTTGACCTTGCCCTGAAACTGATCCCCGGCCGTCACCGGGTCGGACTCCAAGGGCATCAGGTCGACCGGATGTTCCCCGGCGTGGACCGCGACGCATTCACCGCCGACAACTTCCGCTCATGGATCGACTGGGCAAAGTCGAAAAAAATCGGGCTTGACATCGCTCCGGCCTTCTACGGACACGACAGACTGGATCACAACCTCTCTCTCGCGCATCCGGATCCCGCAATCCGCGAGTTCTGGATCAGCCACGGCATCGCATGCCGGAAAATCGGAGAAACCTTCGGACGAGAACTCGGAACGCCCGCAATCGTGAACTTCTGGATGCCCGACGGCTTCAAGGATACTCCCTCGGATCGTTTCGCCCCCAGGAAACGCATGATCGAATCGCTCGACCGCTGTTTCGCTGAAAAAATTGATCCGGCGTTTGAACGGGATACCGTGGAGCAGAAACTTTTCGGAATCGGCGTGGAATCCTGCACGGTCGGATCGCATGAGTTTTTCCTGCTTTACGCCGCATCGCGGGGAAAAATCCTCTGCTTCGACACCGGACACTTCCATCCGACCGAATCCATCGCGGATAAACTCTCCGCCGTCTTCTGCCTGATGAATGAACTCTTCCTCCATGTCAGCCGGGGTGTCCGCTGGGATTCGGATCATGTGACAGTTGTCAATGACGATCTGCTCGCCCTGGCAAGGGAATCGGTCGTAAACGGTTTCCTGGATAAAATCCATTTCGGGCTGGACTATTTCGACGCCACAATCAACCGCGTGGCGGCATGGGTCATCGGCGCGCGGGCGTTCCAGAAGGCGCTGCTGGTTGCGCTGCTGGAGCCCGACGCGGCCCGCAAAGCGGAACAGAAGCTCGATTACACCAGCCGGCTCGCACTTCAGGAGGCGGCAAAAACCCTGCCGTGGGGCATTGTCTGGAATGAATGGTGCGAACGCAGCGGTGTACCGTCCGATTACGCAGTCATGAACGACATCCGGAACTATGAGAAAAATGTTCTCGACGCCAGAAACTGAAAGGGACAAAAATTGCTGACCGACCAGATGACGGCGGCGGACCGTCCGCCGGAGAAAAAACATTCTGAACAAGCAGCAGGCATCCGCCCGGCTGGCCTTTTCCGCGACGGAATGATTCTTCAGCGCGGTATGCCACTTCCCATATGGGGAAAAGCCGCACCGTCGCGCAGGATCGTCTGCCGTCTGGGAAATCTGGAAGCAGTCACCTATTCCGGGCCGGACGGGGAATTCTTCCTGAAACTACCCCCCTGCCCCGCAGGAAACAATCTGGAGCTGCTTCTTTCGGACGGGATTTCCGAATGCCGGATCGGCAATGTGGCCGTCGGCGAAGTATTTCTTCTCTCCGGACAGTCCAACATGGAATTCGATCTGGCGCAGATGCCGGACACCCCGCTGGAGAAGGAGACACATCCGCTGCGGATTTTCCGGGTGAGGCCGCAGGCTGTTCCCGGCGGCGCGGCGGATGTCTCGGGAGAATGGAACACTTCGGAATCCCGGAGCGGTTTTTCCGCTCTTGGATATTTCTTCGGCGTCCGGATTGCAGAACTGTGGGATGTCCCGGTCGGACTCATTGACGCTTCGCGCGGCGGCGTGGGGATTGAATCCTTCCTGCCGGAGTATGAACTGCGTCAAATCCCCTTTTACAGGGAGCTTATCGAAGAGTATGAAAAAACGCGTTTCCTGCCGGAATGCAATCCGGAACAGAATCTGGAGAAATGTTCCGCCGGGCAACGTCTTCTGCATGTGATCCGGGACGCCCAAAGCGCCCTTCCCCCGCTTCCGGAAGACCGGAAGGAGTGGAATCTCCCGGAGTGCGGCGACGCGGACTGGCAGGAACAGGATCTTCCGGACAGCTGGACCCATGCAGGGCATCCCCACCCCGGACTCTTTCTCTATCGGAAACGCGTCGCGATTCCGGGACACTGGCTCGGCAAGCCGCTGACACTCTCGCTCGGTGCCTGCGACCGGGCTGATGTCACATACTTCAACGGCATCCGGATCGGCGCGACCGGCAACGCCGCGGAGCTGAACGACTGGAACACGCGCCGTCTCTATACGGTTCCGGCAGAATGCAATACGAAGCGGGAAGCGCTCATTGCCGTTCAGGCAGCCGCACTCTGTTCGGTCTGCACGTTCGGCGGTCTGACCGGGCCGCTTGAGAGCATGTACCTCGCCTGCGGAGAGGAGAGAATTCCATTGGGAGGCGTCTGGAAAATCCGGGAAGCGGCCGATACCGGCGACCTGCCGATGCGCCGGATGCTTCTCACGGGAGCCGGGGAACCCAAATCCTTTCACATGCTTTACGACAACTCCATCCGCCGGATCGCTCCCTTTGCTCTGCGCGCCGTGCTCTGGTACCAGGGGGAGGCCAACACTCTCTGCGGCGCACAGCAGTATGAACGCCTTCTGAAAGGGCTGATCCGCTCCTGGCGGCGTCTCTGGCCGGGATCAGAACTTCTTTTCCTGATTTTCCAGCTTCCCGGCTTTCAGCGTCCTCATGCGTATTCTCCCGGCAGTCAGTGGGCCGTTGTCCGCGAAGCACAGCTCAGAGCGGCTCTGGAGGAAACCGGAATTCCGCCCGTAATCATGACCGACTGCGGGGATGTCAACGAACTGCATCCGCCCGAAAAAAAACGCCCCGGTTTCCGTGCGGCGCAAATGCTGGATTCTCTCGTCCGCGGAGGAAATTTATTCGCAGCACCAGTCTGCCTTTCCGCGGAAAAAAATACCCAGGAAGCATTCCTGCGGTTTGAAACATACGGGGAGAGCCTGACTCTCGGACCGGATGCCCCTTACTGCGGAATAGTCGGAATCTCGGAGAGCGGCAGAGTTTATCCGCTTCCGGCGGAACTCGACACACCGGACCGCCTCCGCCTAAAGCTGCCCTCTGAAACAATTGTACAAATCGCCTGCGGATGGTGCGACAACCCTTCGGAGGTGAAACTCGGCTCAACCAACGGTCTGCCTGCGTTTCCGTTCCGGATGGTTCCGGCTCCTGCGCACCGGAAAGAGGACCGGGAGGCATCCCGTTGAAATCGCCGGCAAGGTCCGTCTCATCTTGACAGGAAGGTTCATGAGGATATTCAGACTGGAGGATTTCTGCACGACACCGGGGCTGTTTCTGCACCTGCTCCGGCAGTCACCGCCTGCGGGATACTATGAAGCGCCGCACATCCACAACTATCTGGAAATTCTCTATATCCGGAGCGGAAGCGGCGTCAACACAATCGCGGACACGGACTATCCGATCATTCCGGGAGACATCTATGTCATTCCGCCGGAGACGATTCACACGTTCTGCATCACGCACCATGCGGTAACCTTCAATCTGCTCATTGATTTCCGCGCCTTCACCGAGCTGGAAATGCGTTCGCTGAATGAATTTTCCCGCTTCCGGGAGATTTTTGCCGGACTCCGGACAGGAGGAAGCTGTCTCCGCCTCCCCGCTTCGGAAAGCATGGAAACAGCTTCGATGGTGACAAGCGCCGAACGGGTTCTCAAGGGATGTTCTCCCGGATACGCCGCCGAACTGCATGCGCGGACAATGCTGATCCTTCTGGCAATCTGCCGGAAAGCCGAACGTCTCCGCCCCCCCGGAAGCACCAGAAGGGGGAACGCGGGAAAACTCTCCCTGCTGAGCGGCTACATTTCCGAACATTTCCGGTCCCGGATCACCCTGGAACAAATCGCGGAAATCACGGGAATGACTCCCAACAGCGCCAGTCGTTTTTTTGTCCGCTGCATGGGAGTTCCGCTGATGACCTACGTAAACCGCCTCCGGATCAGTGAGGCATGCCGCCTTCTCGCGTCGGAACCGGAGATGAATGTCACCGAAATCGCCGAAGCATGCGGATTTCATGACACCTCTTATTTCATCCACATGTTCCGACAGCTGATGAAACGCTCGCCGCTCGCCTTCCGGAAGGAACAGCGTTCCAGCAATGATCCCGCTCTGCCGTAAAAGCACATTCAGGGAAGATCCAGCCCGTTGAGAAGGGGCTTTTTCCGTATGATCCGAAGGAACTGAAACAGTCCGAACGCCGCCGCGACACAGACAAAGGGTAGCGCAGGAAGCTGATAGCGCGGAAGTGCGATCGGTCCGGGCATGAAGAGATAGTAGCCTGCCAGCAGAAGCAGAAGCAGCAGGTACAGAATATGCCGGCGGTCCAGCGACAGCAGGATAAACCACCCGAGGCCAAGAGCATAGAACATATACAGAAATGCGGTCACCGTAAACGCCCCCCCGCCGACCAGCCTGGCGCGGAGCGAATCAGGAGGCGCATTTCCCGTTTTCCCGATATTGAAATTCCCGAACAGCGCGTTGAAATCCGGCGAAACAATCCGCCGCAGGTTGTTCATGTCGAAATGCACGTTCAGATAGCGCAGCGGATGGGAAAAAATCAATGCCAGCATCTTTTGGTCACGGTGGTGCAGCTGAGCAGCGATCGTGTCGTATTTTTCCGGTGCGGACGCATACTCGTTTCGTTCTTCGCGGCGGAATGCTTCAACCTGACGGTCACGATTTCCCTGCCCTTCCAGATCGGCTTTCAGGGCGGACGCGTTCTTCAGCAGCGCCTCCGAGGAGATCGTGTCAATCCGCCAGCCGATTCCGGCGAGATGATTGCCGAAGATCCACGGCAGAATCACACCTGCGAAAAGCAGAAGAGAAATGACGACATAGTTGAATTTCAAATAGGCGCGGAGTTTGTGGAAAAAGCAAATCACGATCACGCAGGGAATGATCCAGAGCGCATTCGCAGGCCGGATCAGCGCGGCACATCCGGCAAGAAGAACCGCACAGATCAGATGTATGCCGAATGCGCTCTTCATAAAACGGAGAAAGAAATATCCCTGCAATGCAACAAGAAAGGCAAACAGCGTGTCAGGCAGGAACATCGGACTCAGGGCGACCGCCGTCGGATTCAGCGCAAAGAGAAGCGCCGCGCCAAGTCCGATATGGGAAGCCCCGAAGAGCCGGCCGGAAAAAAAGACCGGAAACACGATCAGCGCCCCGAGCAGACAGCCCGCAAGGATGCAGAAAACAAGACTCTCCGAACTGATTTTAAGCAGGAACGCGAGCCACAAGGGATACAGCGGCGCACGGACATTATCCAGCGAGGTGATCTTGTATGCCGGCGTCCCGGACGGGAACACCGCAATACAGGACGGATAACGCGCACGGAAGACGCCGTGATTCAAAATCTGTCTGGCGGCTGTCAGGAAGGAATCGCTTTCCGTTCGCATCTGGAGATCCGGGTTGCCGAGCGAGGGCAGTGCGAAAAAAAGCCGTCCGCCGAACGCCAGAAAAAAAACGCACCAGAGGAGCAGAGAGATTTTCCGGTGTTTCCGGAGTGCATTACCCAGATCCGGTGTGCCCTCTCCGACCATGCGCCGTATCTGCTTCAGGGAAGCAAAACGCCAGCATAACGCGGTCCAGAGCCCCTGCAGGCCGTCCTTCCACTTGATTTTTTTCCCTTCGGTAATTTTCCTGGGATAATAAGAAACGGGCACTTCCCGGATTTCAAACCCCATGCGCAGGAGTTTGGCCGTGACCTCCGGCTCCCACTCAAACCTGTCTCCCTCGATCGGAAGCGAACGGATCAGCGGACCGTCGAAGGTCTTGTAGCAGGTCGGTTCGTCAGTCAGATTCGCATTGTAAAGAAGATTGATCCAGAAGGTCAGCAGAAGCCCTCCGAGATAGAACGAGGGCGACGAATAAAGACGGTTCCGGTTCTCCTCCTCGCGCGAACCGTAAACGACTTTGCATTCCCCATCAAGAATCGGCCGGATGCATGCCTCATAATCGTGCGGATCATATTCCAGATCAGCGTCCTGAATGATGACGACATCGCCGGTCGACGCCTGGATTCCGGCTTTGACGGCGGATCCCTTCCCCCCGTTCTCTTTATTCAGGAAAACGATATTCGACGCATTCCTCTTCTGTTCGCGGATCCAGTTCTGAATCAATTCCGGAGAGGAGTCCGTGGAACCGTCATTGACGATGATGAGTTCCAGCGATACGGTGACGCCGGAATGCATCACCTTGTCCAAAAGTGATACAACGGTCTTTTCCTCGTTGTAAACGGGAATGATGACGGAAAGTTTTTTCTGTTCCTGCGCCATAGCTCTTCCATGTTTCAGAGCGGCAATATAGCATGGGAAAGCGAAAGTTGCAACCCGATCCGGAAAAGACCCGCCGTCCGCCGTGAAAGGACTGGAAGAATCACCGGAAAAATCCTTCTTGCCGCTTTCATTGAAAAGCGGACGTCCCCCCCTGCTGTCGCATCCGGATCGGCATTCTCAAGCACACTCATTTCAACCACAGGCTCAGTGTTGCAGACAGGAAATCACCTGATTGGCCAGGCGCTCTGTTTGCAATCGGCAGGCAGGATGATATAGTAAATCAGAAGCTTTCATACCAGTCATTCAATCAAAATCATGCAATCGGGAGGAGAACCTCATGGAAGTATTCAACGGGCTTGGAATGAATCTCGGAAACCTCTCACGTCTCTCTCATGCGCAAAGCCGTTCCATCAGCGCGGAAAATCCGACCGGAGGCAAGGGAGCGGGAGCAATGGCCGAACCGGCTCTGCACAAGTATTCCCGCGAGCTGGGACGAGGCTGGAAGTGCAGCCCATGGCGTCCCGTCGAGCCGGGAGAAACCCTGGAACTTGCCAATATTGACGGCCCCGGAGCAATTCAGAGCATGTGGTTTGCCGCTTCGGTTACAAGGGAGATGATCCTGCGGATTTACTGGGACGGCCAGGAATATCCATCCGTGGAAGCGCCCATCTGCGATTTTTTCGGTGCGCCCTGGGTGAAATTCACCGAACATGGAACAAGTGGACCGCTGATTCTGCTCAATTCCCTGCCGGTTGTCATTAATCCGAACCGTGGAATGAACTGCTTCTGGGAGATGCCTTTCCGCAGAAACTGCCGGATCACGGTGCAGAATCTCAGTCCGGAGGAGAGGAAAACCTGTTTTCATCAGATCAACTACACACTGACGGACGTCCCCGAGGACTGTGTTTACTTTCATGCGCAGTTCCGGCGGGTCAATCCGCTGCCCTACAAGGAGGTCTATACGATTCTGGATCAGGTCAAAGGTCGCGGTCATTATGTCGGAACCGTCATGGGCTGGGGAATCCGCAATAACAACTGGTGGGGCGAGGGTGAGATCAAATTCTATCTCGACGGCGACGGGGAATTCCCGACCATCTGCGGTACGGGCACGGAAGATTACTTCGGCGGCGCCCATAACTGGGAAGTGGACGGGCAGTATGTGACCTATTCAACTCCCTTCATGGGAATGCACCAGGTCATCAAGCCGGACGGGCTCTATCAGACACAGCACTGCCACTCCATGTACCGCTGGCACATCATGGACCCCATCCGTTTTGAACAGGATCTGAAGGTTACGATCCAGGCGTTGGGCTGGCGCAGCGGCGGGCGCTTCTATCCGGGACAGCACGACATCAGCTCGGTCGCCTACTGGTATCAGACACTCCCGACTCTTCCTTTTCCTCCGTTCCCCTCGCGCGATGAACTCGAAGTGATCTGAGTTCTACCGGGTGAATTTCATCAGATGCCTCCGTTGGGAAACGAAAGCAATACCATTGTAAAACAGACGGGCTGCATGCAGTCTGTTTTACAATGTGCACAATCTCCCGGATGCGATTGTCCCCGAAAACTGGACAACTTGACTTGGTGTAAAATGCCCGTTCAATTAACTTGGAAGGGGAATCATTCTCCAATCTGGGAAACACCGCTTGACAATGCCGTTGCTGAATCGTTTTTTTCTGCATGAATCAGGAAGAACTCAACCATTACGACACGATTGAAGAGTTGCAACGGGACATTGACGAATACGTTAACTTCTTTTAACAATATGCAGGCATAGCAGTAATTAGAACTGCAAACTCCAAGTGAAGCGGACAGGTAAACACGAGGATTGCGCGGAAGCAGAGTGACGTTTTCAATATTCTGCTCCAGACTGCTGTAAAGCGCCAGACGTGCGATCAGCGTATTGTAGAATGTCCGCATTGCCGGGGCTGCAGCCTCCCCGAACGCGGCGCGGCAGTAATCCTCCAGCAGGGCGGCGCCGGACTGCCCGGGATCATCAAGGAGCTTTCCATAAATGTAATAGACGGGCCTTCCAGACTGAACGATTCGCCGAAACCGCAGCGGAAGATCCCCCGGATATGATTTGCACCAAAACACCGGACCTGCCGTCCCGGAAATTCCGGAGTATGCTTGGGGGTAATGCCCGGCAGAGAATAAAATCCCCAGTTGGAAATGTAGACGGCAAAGCCCTGCGGAACAGCAATATCCTTCCATTTCCGGAGGAACGGTTCTGGGCGGAAACCGCGGCGGAGTTTATCGAATTCATTTTCCGATATCACGTCAACACCGGCGCATATCCGGAACTTCGGAAGTTTGATTTCATCGAATCCGTGGATGCCGGCGGCCGCGCCTGGCATGACGGAAGAGTGATTTTCAGTGATCCCGGTCATGCGCTGGAATTCGTGGGACTGACGGCAAAAGTCCTGTCTGCATTGCGGCAGAACGGCGGACATGGGGATCTGATCGACAAGGCGCGGAACATTCTGCCGGACCTTTTTCTGCATGTTTTCGACTACGGGTTCAACCGCAAGGCGGGCGGCATCTGCAAGGGATATGATCTTGCCGGGAGAAAGGCGGTCAACCCGGACATGCCGTGGTGGAGTCTCCCTGAAACCGTGCGTGCCGGCGTGTTTCTGACGGAACTGTATCCGGAATGTTGCACGGGAGAAATTCTGCTGCGGACCGGTGCGGCGTTTCAGGCGTTCTGTCAGGGATTTCTGCGGGAGTCGGGGTTTGCGTGCCAGACTCGCGCCGCTGACGGAAGAATCATCAATGTCATTCCCGCCGTTCCGGATCTGGATCCCGGTTATCACACCAATCTTTCGCTGATGGATGTCTTTCCCAGCCTTTCTGCCCCATCAGATCAATGACTGCAGAATTTCTGCTCCAGCATGAAAACATGTTTTTGCAGGGAGAGTTTTCTTGACAAATCCTTACCTGGGGTTAATGTATCATCTCTGCCGGGTTCCTGTTCCTGAACCGGCCAGTGTTTCAGGCATGCAAATGAATTTTCAGAGAGGGAAACTCTTTTTACAGAAGGGAAAGGAAGACAATGTTCCGGATCAGAAAGAAAATTTTCCCGGAGAAGGGATTCCGGCGTTGCGAACGGGAATATCAGGATCATCTTGAACGCATGAAGCGCTGGATTGATCCGGAACTTTACCGGATGTTTCATGAAGATTGTTTTCACGACGGCACTCTGCAGAACATTCGTCTGAACGCTTCGGAATATGAGGCAGAGTTTGTTTTGGACTGCCCGAATTATCTCAACCGGGACAAGGCGTTTGTCGATGTCGATTTCCTTCTGAAATTTTCCGGGATTACCATGTTTCAATTTGAGGAAAAGATTCATGCGGGGAAAAATCCCTTCCGTCTGGCCGGCTCGACTTTTCTGCATGGGGAAATCGGCACACTGCTTCCGCCGCGTCGGGCGCAGTCCGTCGTGATGTGCTTTCTCTGCAACGCCTCCAACCGGATTTTCTATCTTTCCATGATATTCCGTTCGCTAAAAATAGAACCGCGCGAACCTCTTGCATTCCGTCTGCTGGAGCAGAGCGGACAGCTCCACCTCTGAGGGTATGTCCATGTGTTGCCTTCTGGCGGATCGAATGGACGGAAACGCCTCGGATCGGTTTCTGAGTGAGTTGCTTAGAAAATGCGGGCTGCTTTCGAGGCATTGCATTCCAGTGAAAAGCTGTACACCGAGTTTCTGCTGCGAAACGGGTGAAATGTGAGGATTTTCTGTTGATGGAAGTTTTAATCAATGAAGAAAAAATACCAGTTCAGGCGCGGCTTGCAACCGCAGTCGCAAAGGAGCTGTTCGGCGGAGAGTTGTCCGGAGTATTTCTGTATGGTTCCGCGACACTGGGCTCCCTGCATCCGGAGAGCGACCTGGATCTTCTGATTCTGATCCGCTCCGAACTGGTGCCGGAGCTCCGGAAGAATCTGACGGATCATCTTCTGCGTCTTTCCGGCAGAGTCGGTGAGCCGGGGAAAAGACCGCTGGAAGTGACTGTCGTCAATCAGAATACCCTTCATCCCTGGAGCTTTCCTCCGGAATGCGAATATCAGTATGGCGAGTGGCTTCGTGCCGGTATTGAGTCGGGCACACTGCCGCGGCAGCATCGCATGCCCGATCTGGCAATTCTTCTCTGGCAGGCACGGGCGCACAGTATCTCCCTGATACCCGGTGCGACGGCCGCCGACAGAATTCCGGACATTCCATTCCGGGAGGTCAGCAAGGCGATCCGGCTCTCCCTCCCGGACTTGCTCTCCTGGCTGAAGGGCGATGAGAGAAATGTGCTTCTGACATTATGCAGGATGTGGTTTACACTTGAGACAGGAACAATCTCTTCGAAAGACGCTGCCGCGGAGTGGGTGCTGCCGCGATTGCCGGTGGAATTTGCGCCATTGATCCGGATGGCGCGTTCCGCCTATCTCGGGGAATGCCGTGATGACTGGAATGCTCTGGGAAATAAGAGTTTGTCTCTTGCGGATTTTCTGAAGCACAGGATTGAAGCTGCATGGGACATCTCTGCTCCGACATGACTGCTGTTTATTTCCACAGCCTTTCCCTGTTTGGTGGATGCACTTGTGGAATTGTTTCCCCGACCGGGGATCTTTCCCCATGCGATGGTTTCTGAAGTGATTGCAGACAGATGGGAAGGAATGTGATTTCTGATACCAGGCGTCCTGAGAGATGCAGATCAACTGGATTGGATAGCCGTTGCAGACTGATTGAACAACCGTGGTTGTCTTGATTGCGGAAAGACCTTTTGAAAGAGCTTCGAAATGGATCCTGTTTGCATTTTCCCGGATCGGAAGTATATTGCCCCTAGACGGAATAACATTATCTGACGATTCCCGTATGGTGATGATTGGGAGGGGGGAGGTGATTGCGTCTTGAACCGGAAAGAAAACAGAAGGTGCCGCCTGCGGGCATTTCTGACCATGATTCTCCTGTTCCTGCTGCAGATTTTCAATGAAGTGGATTGGGATTGTGCGGCGGGGTTTCACGCATGGAACAGCGATCCGGAATCACGCACTGAACACCGGATGGAAACCACAGCCCCATCCGATATGGACAGAGCACTGGAAACAGCATGGCGGGCAAACAGTGCCGGGTTTGCTCCTTCTTCTCTTTTTCCGGAATCGGGAAAAGAGCGCCTTTTTTCCGCTTTTCCAATCCGCATACTCCGGCTGCTCCGGCGGAGTTCCGGTCCTCCTCCGCCGGAAGAACTGATCCCCTGGCGCTGTTGATTCCATTCCTCTGTTCTGCACCGCAATTTTTTTAATATCATAATTATTCAGACAGAAAACAGAAGGATGTTGATTCATGAATGCATATCGTAAATATCTGGTGGAATTCATCGGGACTTTTTTTCTGATCCTGACCATCGGCTCAACGGGAACTTTGAACGGCTCCGGCGTCATTCCGCCGCTGGCGATCGGAGGGATTTTAATGGTGATGATCTATGCGGGAGGCCCCGTTTCCGGGGGACACTACAATCCGGCGGTCACTTTGGCTGTACTGCTCCGCGGCGGCATGCCGAAACGGGATGCTGTTCCATATATGCTTGCCCAGATTCTCGGCGGGATTGCCGGAGCTCTGGCTGTAATGGAATTCAAACACAATATGGGACCGGTTCCGCCTTTCAATTTCCGTATTCACGATTTGCTGCTTTCGGAATTCCTTTTCACTTTTGCGCTTGCCTATGTTGTTTTGAATGTCGCAACTCTGAAAAGGACTGCGAATAATTCCTATTTCGGGCTGGCCATCGGAGGAACGGTAATGGCGGGCGCTTTTGCGGTCGGCGGCACGGTTTGCTCCGGAGCCTTCAATCCTGCGGTTGAAGTCGGTCTGGTCTGCATGAAACTGACACCATTAAGCAACAGCTGGATGACCATTCTGGCCAATCTGGCCGGCGGAGCTGCCGCCGCCGGATGTTTTGCCCTGATTCATCCAAAGGCAGACCGCGAATAAACTTCGCGTTCCCGGCAGAAAGAAGAATTCATTCTGCTGTGGATTTGTCAGCATGACTGCCAATGCCTCTTCCGACCGCCGGTCCCCGGAAGCATTGACAGTCTTTTTTCATGCTGTTCAATAAAACTTCTCTGTTTCTTTGACTTCCGGAAATCCTGTCAGAGCCTGTTCATACTATTCCATCTATAAGCATGGCAAATGAATTACCGCGATGCAAGCATACGCGGTATCGGGGATTTCGCCTGCGGCGACCAGCTTACGCAGCTGGACCGCGGCAGGACTGAGAGTCCTGCACGAAGCATTTTTGCAATGTAAGTGCCCAGCCAGCCCCATCTGGATTTGAGTCAGACAGCGTGGTATGTTCTTCCACAAACCGGAATAATGGGAGGACGGCATGGGACGCGAAGGACGAGATTATTGGGAGGAGCAATTGTCCGAATATTGGGACAG
>CASEFP010000161.1 GCA_949287225.1 uncultured Lentisphaeria bacterium | reverse complement strand
TCAGACCAAAGATCCCGCCGTGTTTGCACAAAGCCGTTTCCCAACCGAGGGGGAAATGCGCGCAAATGCCTTGATCGGCGCTCTTTACGGCGCAAAGGGTTTTGTATTCTACAGCTATTTCGATATGAAGAACCGGGCGGAGAAGCTGATGAAAGGCTCGTTTGCCCGGGAGTGGCCGAAACTGGTGAATGTCGTCAAAACACTGAAGGAACTCGAACCCTTCATCATGAGTTCCCGCGAAATTGAATTCCTGCCGGTGAAACAGACCGGAAAAGGCACAGTAAAGGCCGCCCTTTTCACTGCGGATAACGGGAAACGCGCTGTTGTCGCCGTGGCTGTTGATGAGGGTGCATCCGGGCTCATCAGCCTCCCCCCGGACTGGCGCGGAACGAAGAGCTTCCGTTTCGCACCCGGCAGAATCGACGCGATCCTTTTGTATGAGGAAAAGACCACATAAACAGATGACTTCCATATATAAAAACACTCGCGCTTTTTCTTCTGCCCGGAAGAGAATATTTCCCTGCGGTTCCAATGGATGCTTTTGGAGAGACACTCCTCATCACCTCTCAGACGTTCTTCTTGTAAAAGAATATATCATGAAACAGTCAAAACATAAGATGGACAGTATTGCCGCAGATTTTCCAGCTGATTCCGCAAAATCCGATTCCGAAAGTTGCCAATGATTCCGGAAACCACAAGTCTGGAGAGGTCTTGCTTATTTGGATGAGATCAGTCCGGACTTCCGGATTCAAGACAGGCGATACCGTGCGCTGCCGAGACGTTTCAAACGCATGATCCATGTGGTTGATTCAACAACGATTCCATTGATCGCCAACGGTCTGCCCTGGACGAAACATTACAGGCGGGAAGCGGCGGCAAAAATGCATTTGCATCTTGATTTGCGTTCCTTTCTGGAGAATTTCATTCTTGTCAAAACAGCCGGGGATCATGATTCGGCAGCAAAGGACAATATGATATATGATGTATGATGTCATGGAACAGCACAGCGTACCCAGGCTCAATATGCTTCGAGATGTTGTCATAAGTCTGACCTGAGATCACACTTCCGTCTGGTATTCTGATACTCTGCGTCTGATCGAGGCCATCGTCAAAGTAAATGGAAAAATCAAACGAATTTACCAGGATTCGCTCCAGATAATCCAACTCAGCAGAAAGAAAAAAAACGGAAATGGGCAATTTCAGAAAACAATCAACGCAAAGGGGATAACAAAAATGAGAATTTCAAAGATTTATGGAGCGGCAGTAAAGAAAAAATCTTTTTTTCCCTTTTCCCCCCTTGCAAAAAACGAGAGAATGCGTATAATTAATAAAAGAAACAAAGTGGTATACAATATATAAAAAGGTTCCCAATATGATCTTTCTTGAAAACGAGACGGGAAATATGCCTATCTACAAGCAGCTGCGGGATCTTCTTCTGGGAGAAATCGCTTCGGGCGAACTGCATCCCGGCGACCGGATTTATACGGAAAGCAAACTGGCAAACCGCTTTCAGGTCTCCCGGACCACGATCCGGCGGGCGCTCGGCGGCCTGGAACGGGAAGGATTGATCGTGCGCTTCCCCGGAAAAGGAACCTTCATCAACCGCACGACCGAGTCGAACGCTCTCCGTGAACGTGTTTCGGTCGGGATCAATTTTTTCGCGGATTTTTCCAACAGCAGCTATTACGGTGAGCTGACGGAAGGAATTCTGAACGAGGCGGAAAAGAGCAATCTTTCCATCCGGGTCGTTTCGCCGCAGGAACTGGAAGGTCAGATGCCCGGGGATATCAGCGGCTTCCTGTTTACGGGGAAACTGAATCCGTCAACGGAAATCTACCGGCGGATCTCCAAAGGGATTCTGCCCGCGGTCGGCTTCAACAGTCAGGTGAGCAGATCTGTCAGTTTCATCGGCGTGGACAACTATGAGGAAAGCAGGCGCGGCGTGAAATATCTGATCGGAAGCGGGCATCGGAAAATCGGTTTTTACGGCAACCGCCCCTCCACGGACGCGAGCCGCGACCGCTATCGGGGATATCTGGACACACTTCGTGAAAACGGTCTGCCTCCGGAGGAGCGCAATGTGCATTTCATGGATCTGAGCCGCGATCACTACCGGCAGGGAATCGAGTATCTCCGCGGGGCGGATGTGGATGCCGTCTTTGTCGCCCTCGCACCGATTTTCAACAGTCTCCTCTATGCGATGAACACGCTTCACCGCTCGACGGGGGACGAGCTGCAGCTCCTGTGCTTCGATAATCTGGAACCGTATCACCTGGACTGGCCCGGAATCGCCTACATCAAGATGCCGCTCCGCCAGATCGGGGAGAGAATGGTCGCCGCGCTCCGGCAGCAGCTGATCCTGAAGGAACAGGCGCCGGTCGTTCACGAAATATTCAAGGCGCAGATCCTGAAAAGGGAGGCGTGACGTGCATAACGGCTGCGAAACATTCCGCAATCTGGGCATTCCGGAGGAGCAGTGGAGTCTGCTTCTTCCCGGCTGGGGCCAGGCCATGGCGAACATGCCGGAAAAAACGGAGGCGCTTGATCCGCGGAATGTCCGGGAGAGCTGCGCATGGAGTTCGCTGTCCGGGTCCCTGTGCGGGCAGCTTGTCCGGACCGCGGAAGAGATCGCCCGTTCCCGCGACCTGCGGGCCTTTTTCCATCATGTGCTTTTCAAGCTGACTGTGCTCCATTCCACTTACGGCAATTATTCCACGGGTTTCGCGAACTGGCCGGTGCCCCGGACGCTTCCGGAGCATTCGCAGGGACTTTTTTATCTTCTCGCGGCTCTTTCCGTTCTTCCGGAGGCGGTGCAGAAATACCGTTCCATGGCTCTTCCGGACAGGATCATCCGCGATACGCTTGATCTCCGGGAGAGTGTCGCCTTTTACGAGCATGTTCACGGGGTGCCAGGACTGGATCCGATGCTCCTTGCCTGGCAGCGCCATTATGCATCGGGACGGATTTTCCGCCTCGGCCGCTTTCAATACAAGATTGCCGAACTCTTCTCTTTCGGCGTGATGCTCCGGCGTCGTTCCGGCGGAGAAAAAATACTCCTCGCCGAGCCGGGACTCCGCTTCAGTCCCGACGGATATGCGGTTCCGGACGGCTCCGAAACGCAAATGGACTGGGTTTCGCAGTTTGAGGAAACCGATACGGAATTCCGCGGTCATGCGGTCTCTCCGCACGGGTTTGCCATACAGGAAAAAGCGCACTTCCCGAAGTCGGAATGGGAGGGGATTCTCCGGCGCGGTGATATTCTGCTCGACATGCACATCCCCCCGGGAGGGAAAATGACTCCGGAAGCCGTGCGCGACTCCTTTGCGCAGGCATTCGATTTTTTTTGCACGCGGTACGGAGGGCGATTTGTACCGGCGATTATTTCCCGCTCCTGGATTTTCAATACGCAGTTCGAGGAGCTGCTGCCGGACTCCAATATCGCGAAGCTGATGCGGCGCTGTTACCTCTTTCCCTGCCTTTCCACGGGCAGAGACGGTTTTTTCTTCCTGTTCGGAAAAGAGTATTCCGATCCTGCGGAGGCGCCGCATGATACAAGTGTCCGCCGCGCCATGCTCTCGATTCTGGAACGGGGTGAGAAGCTCCGGCTTGGCGGCATGCTGTTTCTGGAAGAGGATCTTCCGGATTTTGAGAAGGAAACCTATCGGAAACATTTCCGTTTCCCGGTTTGTCATACGGAAAATGCAATGGCGCAGGACAGCGGCAAGGAGTCCGCACGTATCGTTCAAGCCTGTTTCGTGAAAAAGCGGAACGTGAATCATAAATTAAAAAAAACGGAGGGAAAAATGCGGAAAAGGACCACAGCCATGTTCAACGGAAGGAACGTCCGGGAAGAGAAGAATCCGTCTACATTTACACTGATCGAGCTTCTGGTCGTGATTGCGATCATCGCGATTCTGGCAGCGCTTCTGCTTCCCGCACTGCACAAGGCACGGGAAAAAGCCTATGAGGTCTCCTGCCTGAGCAATATCCGCCAGCTGGGAATCAAACTGACAACCTATACGGCATCGGACAAGGAACAGCTTCCGCCGCGCTACCATTCGCCGGATCTTTCGATCCTCGATCCGGCTCAGATGTGGTACGGAATCCTGGAAATTCCGGAAAAGGTACTGCTCAGCTGCGGAAAAGCAAAATTGAAAAAGGATGCGACGGTTCTCCGTGGCAAAGTTCATTACGGGATGGCCGATTTTTCCGGACGGGGGGAAGTGAAGCGCGCGCCCCGCCTTTCCAGTGTGCTTACACCGCAGAATATTGTCGCGTTTTCCGACAGTTCCCATTCGGAGGACTACAACCCCTGGATCGGCTCCGAAGGGGCGGGAAACAAGACCCCGTCGTCACAGCGAGCATGGGTTATCAGCAATCCCGCATCCGGAGATTTTACCCGATTCCGGCATGGAGACGGAGAGGAATTTGTCATTCTGGCAAACAAGGGGACCTATCCGAAAAAAAGCCGGAGCCGGGCGTCATTCTCATTCCTCGACGGGCACGGGGAACTGCTCTCTCCCTACGAGGCCTATCAGTTCGCACCGGATTCGGACTGGGCGACATGGAACGCGGGCGGGAAAAAACTCTACTGGAAACACTGGATCAATAGGATGCAGCCGGAATAAAACAGAACAGACAAACAGAAAGGGAAAAAATGAGAGTGAAAATTCCTACAGGAATTCTCCTGCTGCTTTCCATGGGGGTCATCGCACAGGATGTTGCGGACTTCCAGCCGGAACGCGACGGCGGGTGGCGCCCGAAGGCGGAACAGCGGAACGGGGAAAACGTCCTGACAGAGAAAACGGCAAGAATCACGTCCGAACGGATTTTCGAAGTTGATCCGGGCGCGACTTACCGCCTTTCCGGAAAGTTCCGGAGCACGGGAGGCGATTCCGAATCCAAAACCCTGTTTTTCGGTGTCGAGGCGCTGGACAGCGCGGGGAGAGTGATCGCCTCGCCGATGGTGTATATCATCCCGGGAACGGAAACGGAGCTGGCGGCCGAACTGAAACGCGGAGATCAAGCTGCAGTCGTGAAGGATGCCTCGAAATGGGATGCGAAATCCAAGGCCCGCGTCATCGCGTTTGGAGCCAAAGAGAATCTGGAAGATCTGCCGAACCGCACATTCAGTCCGAATATCCAGAGTCTGGAAAACAGTGGCGGCGTCTGGAAGATCACACTTCAGCGCCCCAGTCCCGCCGGATATCCGGCGGGGACAAAAATCCGCCAGCACTCCCATGGCATGGGGCGGACGTATTTTGCCGCCAACTATGCGAAACTGCAGGGCGGCCGGTGGCGTGAATTCAGTGGAACAATTTCGGGAATCGCCCCGTCCGGCGCCGGAAGGGACAAATGGTGGAAGGGAACCGTGAAAGGCCGGATCATCCTGAACGGGACACCGGGGATCGCATTCAAGGACATCAAACTGGAAAAGATCGGCGGAACGGTGCGTCTCGCGGAGACTCGTCCCGTGAAACAGTCCGATCCGGTCCGGGAACGCGCCGGACGCTGTCTGGCGGAACTCAAGGCTCACCCCTTCCCGCGCCCGCGTCTGCTGTTTACCGCCTCCATGTTTGAGGAAATGCGCCGCTCGCTGAAGGAAAATCCTCTTCTGAAGGAAGGATTCGAAAAACTTCTGAAGAAAGTCGACGCCTATCCGGAGGAAATCAGTGAGAAAACTTACGAGAAGCAGTTTTACGGCAGTGACAAATTCGGTCCGACCGCCATGCGCGCGGCATTCGCGTTTCGTCTGACCGGGGAGAAGAAATATGCGGATCAGGCAAGGAAAATCCTGAAATACGCTTCGGAATGGTATCCGCAGCAGTATGCACAGGATAAAGCGATCGCATGGACCTCCTTTTCCCGGATCTCCGCGCTCTGCGCATATGACTGGCTTTATGAGGAGATGTCTCCGGAAGAGAGGAACACCATCGGCGGGAAACTGCTGGAACATGTGAAAAAGGCGCAGGATACCGCCTGGATCGTGAAATCCGGCCTCCAGAACAAAGGCGAAGGGACCAGCGCCTGGTACTCCAGCTTTTATGGAACGCCGCTCCTGAAATTCTATGCCGGAGTCGTCTTTTCCAAAGCCGGAATTGACGACTCCGCCGCGGACAGGCTTCTGCGCGAAGGCCTTCTGGATCATCTCCGGATGCTGAACCACCGCTCCGGAATGGCCGGAGACGACGGCGGCGGCAACAACAGCACGCCGGGCTATGCGTTCGGCGACGCTCCCGTCTGTGAATGGCTGTTCTATACCGCCTGGAAGGCGCTGACGGGCAGAAACATCGCTTCGGATTTCCCCGTCAACGGCCTGCTTCCGCACTGGCTGTTTTACGCAACTTTCCCGGGGATGGACGGTTCGCTGCTCGAGCACGGCAGCGGCGGCTCCTGGCATATCGACAACAAAGTGAAAATCAATCTGCGCTATCTTGCCCTCTACCGGCACTTCTTTCCGGATCATCCCGCCGGGAAACTGACGGATTATTTCATCTCCACTCAGAATGAATTCAAAAACGATCCATATATTTATCTTTCCGGCACCTGGAGTTATGCCGGCTATTTTCCATGGCTCCCCTTTCTCTATCATTATACACGCCAATCCGATTACAGACAGGACAAAACTTTTTTCGCCTCTTTTCCAAACGCTTATTTTTTCCGGAATCTCGGTCAGACCTACATGTTCAGCGGCCGGGAAAAGGATTCCACATACGCGATGTTCACCTGCGGCGCGAAATCCGCCGCCCACAAGCAGCCGGATGAAAACCATTTCGTCATTTACAAAGGCGGTTTTCTGGCAATGGACAGCGGCACACGCAGCGCATCCGGATGGAAGGACTGGCTCGACGACATGTGGCATGACAACAACTATTACGCCGCCAGTATTGCGCACAATGTCGTGACCATCCGGATGGAGGGGGAAACGTTTCCCGGCTGGCCGGACTGCAAATACGCGGTGGCAAACCACGGAGGGATGTACAAGACAACCGGCGGAGTGGTTCAAGCCTATGAAACGAATGATATTTTCACATACATCGCCGGTAATTCCACGGCATGTTACAGACCGGAGAAATGCCGGAAGATGATCCGGCAGTTTGTCTTCGTCCTGCCGGATTACTTCGTCGTCTGCGACACCGTGGAAAGCGTCCGGGACGATCAGGCGAAGACCTGGCTGCTGCATTCCCAGAATGAACCTGTGGGAAATGGCGACATCTTCCGGTTTGAAGAAGGGAAAGGGCGCCTTTTCTGCAGGACGTTTCTTCCTGAAAACTATCGGCGGACAAAGATCGGCGGACCCGGAAAGGAGTTCTGGGTGGACGGGAAAAATTATCCGCAGGGGAAAACCCGGATGGAGGAATACCGGAAAAAAGGAATCACCAATCCTCTTTGGGGAAACTGGAGAATGGAAATTGCGCCCGGAGAAAAATGCACAAAGGTCCGCTTCCTGAATCTGATTCAGGTCGGGATGAAAGATCAGCTGCGGGAGATGACAGCTGCGGAATATCGGAAAGAGGGAACTAGCGAAGGCGTGCGCTTTGAAACAGAAAAGGGCACCTTTACCGTTCTGTTTGACAGCGACGGAAGCGGAGGAAAAATCCGTGCGGAGAAAAATGGAAAAGTCTTTCTGGATCAGGAGCTGACAAGGAAAATTCAGCCTCAGAAAGCATTTCAGAAATAAACAGGGGAAGCGGCAGAAAGCATGAAACGTTGCAGGATCAGTTTTTGCGGTGCGGGGAACTGGGTTCGGAAATACCATATCCCTGAATTGCGGAAGAGAAGCGATCGATTTGAAATCGCCGGATTTTACGACCTTTTCCCGGAAAAGGCGCAGGAGGCCGCCGCCGGAAGCTGCCGGGTCTATGACTCCTTTGAAGCGCTTGCCGGAGATCCGGAAACGGATGTGGTGCTCGTCGCGACAAAGCCAGTCGAGACGCATTTTGAAAATACCATGCGTCTGCTTGATGCCGGGAAAAATGTGATACTGGAAAAACCGATGACATACTCTTCCCGGGAATGCGACGCTCTGATCGCCAGAGCCCGGGAAAAAGGAGTGCTTTTCACCGTGCACCACAACCTGCGGTGCAGCATCTGCCTCAAGGCTGTGCAGGAGGTGCTCCGTCAGGGCATTCTCGGAGATCCGGTCTGCGTGGACATTGTTTCGCCCCGATCCTGGTATGATGAACACGATTTCAGCAATTACGCCGTTCACATGGTGGATCAGGCGTTTGCCGTCAACCGTTCGGCGCTGACGGAGGTCTCCGCGTATTTCGTGCATCCGGAAAATCCGATGGGATCATGCGGCTACGGCGAAGCGCTGCTCCGTTTTGCCGAACCTCCTGTCATCCATATTTCCATCAAGCCGCTGCCGCAGAAACAGAGTGTCGGCGATCCCGTGCCGTTCCGGGGGTATTTCCGTTTCCGGGTCTGCGGAACAGAAGACTCCTTTGCGATCGACGATCTCGGGCCGCTCCCGAATGCCGAAGATCTGCTCTCCCGTCAGTATTATTATTTCGACATGCGGGAGCCGGATTTTTCCCGTCCGGAGTTCCGTGCGCATCTCAACGACGGTTTTTACGAGTATTTTTACGAGAGCTGGGCAAACGGCGCGCCTCTTCTCGTCACTCCGGAGGACGGACGCAACGCCGTCCGCTGCATCGAACTGATGACCGAATCCGCACGAAGCGGCCGTGCCGTGAAAGCTTCCGGCATGATCCCGGGAATCAAGGAGGCGGCGCTATGAAGAAAATACTTCTGCTTGGCGGCGGAGAATTTCACGATTACCGCGGATGCTGTGAAGTCATGAAGCAGCATCTTCAGGAGCTTTCCTCCGAATACAGCACGGATCTGGTAATCAGTGATCTTGACGTCCTCATTCGTCCGGCTCTGGATGCATACGACATTCTCATTTTCTACTGGACAAAAGGCTCACTGACTCCGGAACAGAAACACGGGCTCCTGGAATGGTGCGCGGAAAAAGGCAGATTCATCGGAATCCACTGCGCGGCGACGGCGTTCCGGGATTGCCCGGAGTATGAGGCGCTTCTCGGCGGACGCTTCCGCAGACATCCGCCATACCGGGAATACTACGTCACAGTCGAGCCGTCCCATCCGGCCATGCGGTATTTTGAAAGCATTGCCGCACCCCCGGAATGGGAAAACTGGAGTGTGCATGAGTGCAGGGTCAGGGACGAACAGTTCCTGATCCAGTACAATGCGGGAAACATCAATATTGCCGCGACAGCCGCGTTCCGGCACGAACTGTGGCCCGTGGCATGGAGCAAGCCATGGGGCGCCGGCAAGGTCTATTACCTTGCGCTCGGCCATGATGCGGAAGCCTGTTCCACGGCGTTCTTCAAACATATGCTCTTTGCCGGAATCCGATGGGTCGATTCTCCGGAGGAGGAACTGAAATTCCGCCCGGAACGTTTTGCCGTCCTTTGACAAACAAAGTCTGTCATGGAAAAAGAAAAGGATCAATATTCCGATGAACAGCAGTTTCTCTTTTGAACGCCTCTATCTTCATCTTTATGAAAGCACACTGCCGAAACCATTCCGGATCAGCTGCGGAACCATCACGAAAAAATGCGGGATCATTTTTGAAGTCCGTTCCGACGGCTTGACGGGCTGGGGGGAAGCGGCGGTCAATGAAGTGCCGTTTTACGCCCATGAGACAGTCGGAAGCGTTCTGGATGTGACAAGGGAAGCGCTCTTCCCGCTCCTGAAAGGCAGAGTGTTCCACCATCCCGACGAAGTCGCCGATCTTCTGAAACACTCCTTCCGCGGCGCGCTCTTTGCAAAGGCGGCGCTGGATGCGGCGGCATGGGATCTCTATGGACAGCAAATGAAACAGCCGGTCTGGAGACTGCTCGGCGGAAAGAAGCAGACCGTTGAAACGGGACGCACCGTTTCGATCTGCGATACGGCGGAAAAAACATATGAAGAGGTGGAAAAAGCGCTCGAATTCGGAAAAGAGGTCCGCCTGAAAATGAAAATTGGTCCGGGACATGACATTGCCCACGTCCGGCTCATCCGGGAGCGTTTCCCCGATTTGCGCCTGATGGTGGACGCCAACAGCGCATATCGTTTTGAAGACGCCGCTCATCTGGCGGAACTGGATCCGTTTCATCTGCTGATGATGGAACAGCCGCTGGAGGAAGAAGATATCTATTTTCACTCTCTTCTGCGGAAAAAAATCAGAACGCCGGTCTGCCTGGATGAAAGCATTCACACCCTGCACGATGCGGAAGTATGCGCATTTCTGCATGCGGCGGATATCATCAACATCAAGGTCTGCCGTGTCGGCGGACTGACCCATGCGCGGCGGATTCACGATCTCTGCATGAGACACGGGATCGGGAACTGGATCGGCTCGCGTCCCGATTCCGGCATTGCCAACATGCCGCGCCTTTCCGCGGCCGCACTGCCGAACTGCATTTATCCAACCGATGCCAAACCGCAGGGATCCGGCGGACTGCAGCTCAATGAAACGCCGCCGCGCCAGAACGGGTATCAGGTCATTCTGCCGGATGAACCGGGATTCGGCTTTCAGATCAACCGGGAGAAACTGCACGACGTCACAACAGCCATGATCGTTTTGAAATAAGGGACGCACACCATGAAATTTGCGGGGATCACATTGCCGGATACCGTGATTCAGGATATCCGGTCCGTGTCGGATTTTATTTTCACGCACCCGGAACTCGGATATCAGGAAGCGGAGGCCTCGCGAGTCATCGCGGAGTTTCTCCAGAAATACGGTTTTGAAGTGGAACACCCCTTCTGCGGTCTGCTGACCGCGCTGCGGGCCGGGAAAAAGATCTTGTGCGGGGAAAATACACCATGTGTATGCGTGATCGCGGAATATGACGCCCTGCCTGAAATGGGACATGCCTGCGGGCACAATCTGATCACGGGTGCGGCACTCACCGCTGCTGCGGCTGTCGCAGCGGAAGCGGAAAAACAGAATCTCCCGCTGAACTTCCGCCTGATCGGAACGCCGGCGGAAGAGGGCGGAGGAGGAAAAATCCGCCTGCTGGAAAAAGGTGCGTTCCATGCTGTCCGGATGGCGGTCATGGCCCATCCCGGTCCGTTTACGGAAACGGATTACGGTTCGCTCGGGGTTGCACACGGACGGATCTTCTTTCACGGCAAAGCGGCACATGCCACCCGTCCGGAAGCCGGAAAAAATGCTCTGGACGCAGTCGTCCTGTTTTATTCCGACATCATGAAGTGGCGCGCGGAGCTTTCTTGCAATGAATTTGTCCACGGCATCATAACAGACGGCGGGAAAGCCGCCAACATCATCCCGGCATTGACCGAAGCCTTTTTTTATGTAAGAGCCGCAACTCCGGAAAGACTGGCGGAACTGAGAAAGCGTCTCGAGGAGTCCGCGGCTGCCGGCGCGGCATCCGCGCAATGCCGTTGGGAAGTCAGATGGGATGCGGAATACCTTCCGATCAAGGTCAATCCGGCGCTGAACCGGCGTTTTCATGAGCTCTGGCGCGAAAACGGGAAAACGATACGGATCAATCAGGGCAATGAGGGAAAAGCCTCCACCGATATGGGAAATGTGACTCAGGTCATACCGGGAGCGCAGTTCCATTTTTCCGTGACGGAAGAACAGCCGTGTTCCTGTCATACGCTTCCCTTCCGGGAGGCTTCCGGCACCCGCGAGGCATTTGAAAATGCCGTGAAAACGGGTTTGATCATGGCAAGAATACTGCTTGACTACTCTCATTGCCCGGCATTTCAGAATCAGGTCGATCAGGCTTTTAATCAATGCGCCCCATCCGTCGGGAAAGGAGAAACGAAATGAGCTTTCAGGTCTTTGCTGCATCGGACGACACTCCCGTAGTGCTGGCATCGGACGAACTGGTGAAATACGGACGCGGCTGTTTCGCGCGGACGGGATCATCCGCGGAGGCGGATATCATTCTGCATTCCGAAAACAGCGACCGTTTTCAGGACTCGTTCAAACTGGAGAGCCGGGAGGGAAAACTCTTTATTTCCGGAAGCAATCCCCGCAGTGTTCTGTACGGTGTCTACAGCTATTTGAAACACTTCGGCTTTGCCTTTCCATACCCAGGCGAGGAAGGAGAAGTCATTCCGGAAAATCCGCAGTTTTCCGTGGACGGGTTTCATATCGCGGAAACGGCCTCGTATCCGTTCCGCGGACTGGCTTTTTCCCCCGCCTGTCTGCCGGAAGATTCTGCCGAATCCCGGGATATCGCCATGCGCCATGCTTTCGATTTGCTGAGCTGGATGGCGAAAAATCAATATAACCTTTTCTTCAAGGAAGGATTTGATGAGGAGCGTCCGGGAGATCAATATTCTGTGGTAAACGGCGAGCATCCCCTTCAGCATGTGGAATATGCGCTGCAAGGCAGATCATGGGAAGAACGCAGAGCCGTTGCACTCTGGCAGAAGCGCGTTGTCGAAGAAGCCAGACGGTATGGTTTTCTGATCGAACGGGGCGGACACGGCTGGAATTACGGCGTGCCGGAACATTATGCGCTGAATCATCATATCTCCGGGGAGGAGGCGAAAGCCCGTTTGAAAGCAAAGGGAAAAATCAATCGTCAGGCGGAAGCACCGGTATCGACATGGTTCCAGCTGTGCCTCGGGGAGGAGGAGGTCAGGGAAATTTACGCGGAACACATTCTGGATTATCTGGCCGGACATCGGGGGGAAATGGATATTGCCGCCATCTGGATGGGGGACGGTTATGACAACAAATGCCAATGTGAAAAGTGTCTCAGACAGCCGTTCAGCGATTTGTATCTGGATATTTTCCGGAGAGTCGCACTCAAGGCCGGAAAAATGATGCCGGAACTGACACTGGAGGCTATTGTCTATTTTGAGTCGCTGGAACCGCCGACCCGGAACTGGCTGGAAGGACTGGACAATGTGATTCTGAATTTTGCGGTCTGGGGACAATGTTATTATCACAAGCTGGATGACCCCGTCTGCCGCATTCCCGGCTGGATTCCGGACTACCGCAACAACCGCACCCATGACACGGAACACGGGAAGCGTCTGATTAATTACGATCAGTATCTTCCTTATGCCAAATGGCGGAAAATCATCGGAAATGATGTAAAATGCCTGATCTTCAACTATATCACCTATACAAAGAAAATCGAACCGCATTTCCTGAGCTATGATTTAACTCCTTTGTTCGTAAATTCCCTGGAAGACTTTGAGCGTCTGCATTTTCACGGCATGGTGGACTGCCAGGTGCACAGTTCCTGGGACAAGCCATCCAATCTTCAGCTTTACGGCGCCGGGCGGATCCTCTGGAACAGGCATGACGGCAATCCGGAAACCATCCGGAAAGAACTGTTCCAGCTCCTCTATCAGGAAAAGGCGGAAGCTGTTTCCGATTACTGCCGGGAGATGTATGAACTTCTTTTTTCCTGCGGAGATTATCATGCATGTGTTCTCAGCACCCGCCAGAAAAAACACCTTTATAACGGCTTGAAAAAGATGGAGGAGAAACTGCAGAGACTTGGGGAACTGCCGAAACACCGTGAAATGTATTTCCGGGAATCCATTGATCAGCTGATCAAGCAGGCAACATGATCTTTGACAGAAAGCTCTTTTTCATATTTGTCATCCAGTCCGGTTTTCTCTGATGTCCGCTGATGGCTGAAACATGTGCTTTTCTGCCGCCTCAAGACAAAATCCGGACTCCTGCCTGAATAGAGTTTCATTGAGAATGCAAGCAGAACCCGCAAGCAGAAGCCGGAATTGTTTTGCCGCAAAGTGATCCCCGCCCGTCCGATCAGCGGAAAAATCCTGTTGCGGCACCTTGATACACGTTTCCGTTGCTCCAGACTTTTCCATAAGAATATTGGTCGTCACCGTTGAGATCAACAACGATAAAACGAGGCTTCGGACAGGTAGAGTTGAATTCCGCTTCTCTCCTCCCCCTGCCCAGGCTATTTTCTGGCTGCGCCGCATATTCGAACGCGTGAAAGGTTGCAGTTCCCCGTCTTTCTTCCGATAAGAGCTTTCCGGCTGATCCGGAAGCTCCCCGGCATTATATTGTCCTGCATCCTGCTGCAATCGGATGCGTAAATCGAAAGTCTGGCTCTTTATTTTTGAAAAATTGCGCAATCTTCAACCGGATGAAAGTCCCGGAAAACATGAGCTGTATCGGAAGCCGTCTCCTTTTCATTTTTCACCCCGGCATGGGATGAGGAGGTTCTCCTTTTTGAGATTCTGTTTTTCTGCGGCCGTCTTGCAGCAGGATCGCTCTCCGCTTGTTTTCATCCGGCCCTGCGGCGAGGAGAACCGTCGGCTTTGCTATGAATGCGTGTCTGTTCCGTGATATTCCGCAGATCTCTTCCGTTCACCGTTTTCCGCGCAGGAATATGAGTTCACAGCCGGATTGCTGCTGTCGCGTCCTTTCCCGAATATCCGGAGGACATCGTTTCCTTCGCACTCTCCGTGAGCAGGCGCGAAATCAGAGGAGAGACGGATGCCTCCGCTCTTTTTCGGGGAGGAGTTCCGGCTTTCCTGTTTTCTCCGGCTCAGATCAGAACGGTTTCCCAGTTCAGAAAGGCGCGGTCCTCTTCCAGTTCATTGCGGAATTCAATGGTATAAGCATCTTTCCCGGAGAGATCCGGCGCCAGTTCCGCCTCGATAAAGGAATAGAACGGTGCTCCCAGATGTTCGGAATAGAGTGCCAGGGAATGCCGTCCCGGAGGCAGAAGCTCATGCAGTGCGACGGCGGGAGCGCTGTCGCCGGGGAAGAGCTGTTCTTCGCGCGGCATTTCTCCGGGATGAAAACCGTTTTTCCCGATGCAGCCCAGTTTCCGGAATTTTCCGTCGGATCCGATTTCGCCCAGAAGCAGTTTGATGTCGTAGAGATCGACGATCAGGGAATCCTCAAATGCAAGGGGTTCGTAGCAGGGCATTCTCACTGTCAGGTAGACATGGCGCCATGGCGGAGGCATCTTACGCAATTTTCTCTGGTGCTCGACGGCTTCGAGCCATTTTTTCCCCTGCGGTCCGATTGAATGATAGTTTCTCCGGTATTCCGTCAGCATCCGATCCAGGACACCCGTGCTGTCCGCCGCAAGAATTCCCGCAACGCCGAAAGCGCCGAGTTTCACGGAAAGCGCACTGCTTTCAGATAAGTCCGTTTCCAGCGGATTGTGTTCCCCGTCAAAGGTCAGAAGTTTCCACTTTTTATTTCTCATACAGTCACGCAGGTGGCCGGAAATGGTAAAACGAAAGGTCTCGGGACGGCTGCTGAAGCTGGCGAGAATCAGGAGGATGCGTTTTTCATCCGTTGAGATCATGGCATAAAAAGCGCCGTTTGCATTTTCGCAGGAAAACTGGTTCCGGCTGTTGTAATCGTTGCGGACTGTGAGATCCGATTCCGTGGAAAAACAGCTCCACAGTTTCCATAACTCTCTGAAATTCAAATCATTGACGCCAGGTTCCGGCGGATGAATCAGGGAGGATGCGGCAAACTGAATTCCCAGCGGACTGTGCGGATACTGTCCGGTTGCCGCCAGAAAAGGAACCATGCGCGCAGTGCTGTATTCCGGGAAGGCGGCCGTCCACATGGTCCCGGGGACGGCATTCGCCATACTGAAAAACGCGTGTTCGGCGCGTCCTTTGACCATAATGCCCCTTTCCCCTTCGCCGGAGACATATCCGTCAGCGAAGGCCGCGCCCAGAGCACTGAAAGAGGGCCCGGTATGATAAAAGAGGAGCCCGTTCCGGCCAACCGTCTTCCTCAGCGCCCGGAATTTCAGATAGTGCCGGCGGAAACAGAGCCGTCCGTTCTGATACGATTCATTCGGCGCTTCCTTCTCCCCGAAGGGACTGCCGTAATCCATGTACAACCCGTCAAAATCCGCTTTGAGCAGGTGACGGAACCAGCGGCAGGCATCTTCTTTCACGGAGATTTCGTTACCGCGGATATAGACGGCGATCCGGATATTGTGCGCATGGGCAGATTCGACGGTCTCGCGGAATTTTTTTCTGTCATAAGGAATCCCGTCGTTCTGCACATCTCTCCGCCAGTTTTCATGCAGAATCAGGAGATTGCAGCCGGCGTCGGCAATTGCTTCCAGCTGGGAAGCGTCCGGATAATGCTTGGCAAGATCAAAGAAGTGATACATGTGCAGTGGCGGCAGATGACGCCGGACCGGCGGAGTTTTTATGACCCAGCCCCAGCGGTTGCGCCACTGCAGCGGGAGCTTCCGTTCCGGAGAGGGAGCACTCTGGAAGTTCCAGCGCATGATAGGACTGCCGTCCTGCCAGGTGACGGAAGACGCATTGTCCGAAGGTTTTCCCGCGACGACATTGTCTCCTTCGACAAAAAATTCCGCATAGACTCCCGGCGCATGACGGCGCGTGCCGCAGAATCCCGCCATTGGGAAAATTCCCTGATCCAGCCTGCGCGTGACGCCGCGTTCCAGATAACGCTCCGGAAAAAACGACTGGACAATCGGACCGTCCGCGGAAGTCGGGCGCATGGTCAGCGACCAGCGCACATCGTCATAATCCGACAGATCCAGGGAACGGAACAGTTCAAAACGTGTTATGATAGGGGAACGGCTGCGTTCCACAGTGAAAAATGCCGTTGTGAAGGCTGTGCCGTCCGTCATGAATTCATGACGGAGCGAAAGCAGAAAATCCGGTTCGATCCTGCCTCGCTCGTCCGCCCACTCCAGCCGGGTGAATTCCAGAATGCGCGTATCGTCCTCCTCGTAAAGCTCCGGAGGAGCATCCGCCGGAATGACCGGATGAAGGAGTCGTCCGTCGTCCAGTTCCAGCTCGAGACGTTCCGGCCGTGTGATGAGCGGAACCATGGTATTGTCATATTCCCGCAGTTCCGCCCGGGAAGGCATCCCGCCGTCATCCGGATGAAAGAAAAGGGTCAGGTCTCCCGCCTGAAACTTGAGATAATCGTCTGGAAACTTCATAATGGCCGTTCTCCTTTTTGAAGCTGAAATCTGCGGAATTCCGAAGGAGCCAGGGTCGTTTCCCGGACGCCGTCGGGCAGATGCAGCCGGAATGTATGCGCATGATCGAAATCGATATTCATCAGGCAGACGGAACGATCCTCGGGGAAATAGCTGTACATGACATGTTCACACTCGCACCCCGGCATGATGCCGTCGTCGGTGATGAAGATCGTTCCGCGCGCCCGGGATGCCAGCGTGCGCAGGACATAACCGATGATGCCGGGAGAGTGCAGTTCGGCGCTCGGTCCCTTGTCCTGATCCAGTGCGCCGGGATAATTCCATGTGGTGAGAAGATAGACTTCGCCTTTTCCGCATTTATGGCGGATCATGACAGGCTCCATGCGTTCATCCTCCACGAGAAGAGTCTCCGCATCGTTCCCGATTTCCAGTTCAGCCAGACATGCCGCCATGATGCCGAAGCGGCGCGGGAAGGGAAACTCAAATTCTGTCACATGATCGGCGCATGTCGCCCAGTAGAAACGCCTTCCGCGCCCCTTGACCTTGACGCCGCAGAGTTCGGAAAAATCGCCGCCGCGGACCAGATCCTCTCTCCTGTAGGCACAGTAATTGCGCGTGTCGTCCGTGGAGAGATGGGCGATCGAAAGAAACAGAACGCCTCCGCCTTTCACATAATCCGTCAGGATGCGGTATTGTTCCTCCGAACAGGTGTTCCAGCCGCAGAAGATCAGAAGTTTATAGTTTTCCAGCAGAAAATCCGCCGTGACCGGGCAGGCGAACGACACAATGTCCACCTGTCCGAACGGTGTGCCGGAGAGATAACGGTTGTAATATTTCCCGGTCACATCCGGACGCGGGAAAAAGACGTTGTATGCAATGTCCCAGCCGCGTTCCGGCTGTCCGGCGAACCATGCAGGATTCCGGTCCGCGAGCACATAACTGCCCACCGCGCTGTTCGGATTGAACCCGGAAGCGCTCGCCCCGAGATCCAGATTCCCTTTGGCTAGCGCGATTTTCGCTTCCGGCTGTCCCTGCGGCGTGCCGTTTTTCAGGACGTAATTGTAGAACTCGGAGATCATGCGCCGGTATTCCTTCGCCGGCGGGGAATCATATCCGATGGCCGGATAGCATTTTCTGGCCTCCTCCACAAAACCGGCGGAATAATCGAAATCGTTTCCGAGCCCGATTCCCTTCTGCGAAGGCGGTTCCAGTTTCGGTACACCGGTCACCATCGGGGAATCCTGGCAGAGATTCGACTGGAGATACCAGTTGCCACACTCGTTGATCAGGATTTTGGAGCCGGACATGTACTTGATGAACATGCCGTTGCGGAAGGATTCCATGCGGTATCTGCACGCATAGGGCAGCCAGGCATACCATTCATGATTCATATGGGTGCCCCACGCGGGGAGATTGCACTGGCGCATCAGACCGCGGCAGAGTCCGGAGGCCGTGTTTTCCGCATAATCCTCGAAAACGGGAATATCCAGTCCCGCAGCAACCTCATAGTCGACGGCGAAGGAAACACCGGTGGACATGATGCAGCGATACCCGCGCTCTCTCTCTTCGGCAAGTGTCCGGCGGACGGTTTCCTTGAAGTCCTCCGCGATTTTTGAAAGGGAAAACTCCTGCGCATCGCTTCTTACAAGAGCATCTTCCGCATCTTCAAAACGGAATGTGAAAACCTCTCCGAGATCATGTCCGAGAAATGCGTCGCCGAGAGCGCTCACGGCCTTCGCATAGGAATCCTTCACAATGTCGGAACCGTAGATCAGCATGGAATAAAGCCCCATTTTCCGCGCCTTTTCCACGAAACGGAGCATGCCTTCGCCCTGCCGGGCATCATTTTCCGCAATTTTATCCCATTCTTCCGGACGGAGCATTTTCCGGTTTTTCCAGTCGGGAACAGGGATTGCAGTGCCGTCCGCGGTCATGCCGCGCCACCACGCGGCCGCGCGCAGCTGCTGTTTCACGCCGCCCGGCCAGAGCTGGACGATGTTTCCCTGGTTTTCCGTTATGGTTTTTTCCAGATACCATTCCGGATCGTGATTTTCAGGCACCCATGTCGTAAAGAGCCTTCCGGTTCCGACTGTGTAATCGGCATAGGACACATAGATGGCCGAACCGACGTAAATGCCGCACTCCGGCAGATGAAATTTTTTTCTTTCCATGATATTTCCTTGTTTTATCTGCCGGCGCAACCGGAAGCATTCTCTCCGGTCAGCTGCCTGCGCAGGGCGTTCCGACGCAATTCGTCCACACGGTATTTCAGTTCAAACCATTCGGGAACGGCTTCCCGGAACAGACGATCCGCCGTTTCCGTGCTCATCTCAGGGGAAACGGATTTCCCGTAAGTTTCCAGACGTTCCAGATACGGAAGAAGAATCTTTTTGTAAAATCCGCGGTCTCCGTGAATCTCATCCTGCCAGAAAACCTTCAGCGCGGGAATGTTTCGCCGGCAGGTTCCCCATGCGGAAAAGACAAGGCGGCGGCGGATTTCCGGAAGAATCCTCCCGATTCCCCGGAACTCCAGTTTGCCGAATTTGTTCAGCTCGTGCACCTGTCCCCCGCTTCCCCAGGTGAATCCTCCGGAGCGGAGCCAGGGAATCACACCCAGCGTCCAGCGCGTCTCCTCTCCGGGCAGACGGTCGTAGAGAATCTCCCAGTCAATCCGCATGAAAAAACGGATCATTCCCCCTGCGGCGGAGATCTCATGCCGGAACCCGGGTTCCAGAGGCCGGTAGAAGCGGTGCGGCGACATCCAGTTCACAAAGGAGACCTTTTCCGGGAAGAAACTCCAGATCCACTGATAATAAAATTCCCCCTCTCCCGGCTGCAGATACATTTCCAGAGCTCCCCCGGATATGATGCCCGCGCCGATCTCGTCAGCACGTTTCTCGGGCATTTCTCCGTAAAGAGCGAGTCCGTACCGGTCTGCCGCGACGCAGAAACGGAACGGGCATTTCGTTCCGGTGGCGTGCGGCGTTTTCCCGCGGACCGTGTTCACGTCCAGGATCAGCATCTCCGCCGCCTTCCGGTTGTAGGGAGCAAATTCATCCGCCATCCGGATGCGTTTGAGAAGAGGCGATTCCATCCATGCCTGAATCCCCGACGGAGCCTCGCGGACGATTGTCACCGGACAGGAAGGAGTTTTCTCCGGGGCCGACCGGACAAACCGTTTCGCTTTTTCATAATCTCCCGCAAGATAAAAAAGATTGGAAACCTGAAAAAGAATTGTCTCCTGTTTCTCCGGTGAAATCCCCTCCAGTTCCGCAACATCGGAAATCTTTCCCGCCAGTCCGGCAACGAGCAGGGCGCCGAGCGCGGTTTCCTCCGGAGCAAGTTTCCTTGCGCGGGGGATCTCAGTTGCCCAGGAGCGCGCGGTATCAAATGCTCTCTGCGCCATAGCTGCACGCAGCGCAGCATGGAACACCTGCACGGTCATCCGCCGGTTCTTTTCCGGAAGCTTGAAATAACGGGAGGCTTCTTCCATCGCGCGCAACCATTTTCCTTCCGACGCGGCCTGCAGTGCGGCACGGCCGACGGTATCGGGATTCTCCGGCACAGACGCTTCCATGTGAAGCGGCAAGGAGAAAAGAAACAGGAGTGACAGACTCAGAAGTAATGTGACAGGTTTCATTATCCCATAATCCTTCATTTCAAATTCCGGAGTTCGAGAATATGGCGGATCATCTCCATCCTGACTGTATTGAGATCGCATGTCTCGGGATCAATCTGTGCAAGCCGGAGCAGTGCGGCGCGCGCCCTGTAAATATGCTCCGTCTTTTCCGAATGCAGCGCCTTTTCCGCGAGCTGTTTGAGCAGTGTGGCGTAGCGGACATCGTCGACAGCCTCCCGGAATGCCTCATACTGAATGGTTTCAACGGGGCGGAAGGTGCCCGGGTAGATCCAGTTGAACGAGCGGAAATTCCCTGCGCCCCCGATGAAATCGTTCCAGTCGCTTCCGCAGACCATGTAATTCATGGTTCCGTCGCTGTGGATCAGATAAGGATAAAGTCCGTGGGTCCTGCGGACGAAATCGGGGTTTTCTATTCCGGTATGCGGATCGGCATAAGAGGTGATCCTGACACCGGCCTCATGCCACGTGTCCGTATCCTTTCTGGTGATGCGGCCGCCTAAATTGACAAAATCCTCGTTGAACCCGGCATGCAGGAGATGGTTGCGGTTTGCGGTTGAAAAAACCTTCAGGCCGTTGTCATGCAGGAACTTCCAGGAGCGGCGCTCGGCGCGGAGGAGCCACATGCCGGGCTCGTCCCATCCGAAGCAGTAGATCTGCGCGTCCTTTCCGAACAGGGAGCGGACGAACGCGCTTTCCGTCCGGACGATTTCCGCCCATTTCTCAGGCAGCGGCATCTCATTGATCGCGACCTCGTCTCCGAGTTTCCGTATTTTGTTCAGATCAGTGTACGCCGGAAAACCGGAAACCGCGTTGAAGAGCGCCTCCGTCCCGAGCCCCGCTTCCCGGTAAAGTTCCATCTGGCGCCGGATGAGCGGAACATCCTCTTTTTTCGTATACACGTTCCGGCAGGGCAGCAGCGGATAAAGCAGATTGTGACGCCGGAAACTCTCATATTCCGCCCGGACCCGTTTCTCCGCTTTGGGAACATCGCCGCCGTTCGCGCGGACATAGCGCGCCAGATCCACACTATTGTAGCTCCCCGCGAAAAACGGTTCCGAGAGATCATAAGCGGTTCTCGGCGGCGGCAGTCTGAACGGCAGGACCCGCACAGCGACCGGGATCGCACCAGCGTCTCTCCCGGCGATCCGCACGGCAATTTTTCCCCGGTAAATACCCTCCGCCCCGGACGGCGCATGAAACGTCACCCAGATCTGCTTGCAGACATTCCGACGCAGACGGAACTTCTGGAGCGTGTCGGCATCCGCAACCGGAATCCGGTTCGGGTCGAGTTTCTCATATATCCTCCCCGGGGCGCTGATCCAGAGACGGCGTTCCCTGCCGTCCGCCTCTTTCACACGGAGATAATTTTCTTTCTGCTCCAGGTCGACCGTCACAAGATTCTCATCGTTCAGAAGAAGTTCAGGAATCAACTGGCGTCCGGTCGAGTCCGCAAAATAACTGTGCCATGCCGTCCCGGTCTGGAACCAGCGTTTGACGATTTTCAGATCCAGCGACGATGCGGGAATCGACCCCTTCTCCCCATTCAGTGCTCCGGGAATCAGTTCCACATCCGCAGCCGCCCGGAGGGGATGAAGCACAAAGGAGGCAGCTTCATATTCCTCCTGCGCGGCAACAATCCGGAGGATTCCGCCGCGCTCTCCGTCCGGCGGCGGAGCATCCGAGCGTTTCAGATTGCTCAGCGCTTCCACAATGTAGTACTGGTAAGGCGCATTGCCGTTTCCTGCTCCGGAGACTGCAGGAGCCGTTTCCCCGGCATCCAGTACCGGAAGGAGCAGCTGGCAGAAGACCGGGAAAAAAAGAATTTTTTCATGAAAACGCATAGGGGGATATTCCTTTCCTTAAAAGCCGGCGGCCGGATTCTCCCGCAGATCGGACAATTTTTTGTCATGTCCTTCCAGCACCCGTTTGGAGGTGGCGCTTTCCGCATGTCCGTCCAGAAATGAAACGTTGCATTTCTGCCTGTGCCGCCCCTGCGTGTAATCAGAATAAATATTGTTTTTCTGCACGCCATAGGCGACCAGAGTGCCTCCCATCACTTTCTGCATCTTTGCCGGTGGACAGTACCGGGCGCTTCCCGGAATGAACCAGGAGTAGGATGCGCTGCTGTAACCGCCTGGATTGCTGTAAGTTCCGCCCCCCATTCCGATATCCCATGTTGCCATCCGGTTTGACGGATTTTTGATTGTGCTGGTTTTGGCGCCCCAGGTCAGCCCCGCGAAAAAAGCGCCGTAGTGCCCCGTATCCACACTGCTCGAAAACGAAGCCGGACAAGTCACCGTGTTTTTATTGCAGCCTCCCGCCATGGAAATCTGCATGTACCAGTTGATCCGGTTGTTATAGGTATAATCCCCCATGACGCCGGAAACTCCCATGCAGACAAAGGTTGCGGCCGGAGTATATCCGCAGTCGTTCATATAAATCTGGACGCCGATCGTGTGCTGCTTCATATTGGAAAGACATGAGATGCTCTTTGCCGCGTTTCTTGCCTGGCTTAACGCGGGAAGCAGGATTCCAGCGAGAATCACGATGATCGCAATCACGATCAGGAGCTCTATCAATGTGAAATTTATTCTTGATCTCCGCCCCGCATGGGGGGAAAGGCCGAATGGTGGTGCTGCGAGCTTCTGTTTCATATTTTCCCTCTGAACAACTGCTGTTGATCCGCGTGCAGGACTTTCCGGCAATTCCGGGAGAGCTCCGCACGCTCTCATTCATGATTTTTGCGTTCCTTCCGGAATCCTCCGGTTTCATTTCGCGGTATTGAGCTTTTCAAGAACCGCGTTCAGTCTTTTTCTGACGGCAGCCTGACAGTATTTGTGATTCAAGGCCAGATTTGCCGCCTCCACGATCTCCTGTTTCGGAGTATCTGGAATCATGAGAAGCGCATTCACCAGCTCCTCCGCCTGCTGGGGACCGAATATGCCCGGCGGCATACGGGGAATCAGCTGTTTTCGCAGATAAGCAGCCGTTTCGCGGCTGTATTCGGCGGCCTTCCCCGGATCGCCTTTCGCCAGAAGATACGCAGCGATCCGGTTCCGGATTTTCCCCTTGAAATAAGCCGGGGCAAATGCGAGCTGTCCGCAAGCAATTTCATACGCTCTCTCCGCATTCTTTTTCCGCACGGCATGCTGATACAATGCTTCGCAGGCATTGTAGGCGGGCAGACCGGAAAGGCGGAGATTTTTCAGTTCGGCGGACCACTTTGCAAGTTCTTCCTCCGGCGTTGCGGGATCGGAACAGAGCGCCTCGGTTTTCTGTGCGGCAGCCTCGGCTTTCTGCTTTGCGCTCGCCCATGGGGATTTCATCACATCCTCGTCGCATTCAATCGCCTCATCAAATTTCCGCATGCGGGGATAGAGCCACCCGAGACGCAGTTTCGCCTGCATTTTATAAAGCTGCGGCGCGTTCGGATCTTTGAGAATGGCTTCGGCTTTCCGGATGACCACAGCGGGACTGCCATTCAGGGAACGGCTCATTTTCATGAATTCCTCATAGCCGGTCCGTTTCACCTTATCCTTCCGGAAATCCATGCGCATCATGGCGCGCAGAAGCCCGCGCCCGTATTCCTTCGCCACGGAAGCGTCGTAGTCGGCGTGCCTGCTTGCATAGGGAATTTCGATCGTGACGCAGTATGTCACGTCCGGACTGGCGCCGAAGTAATGGGCGAATGAGGTTCCGTCCGATCCGGAGGGTTTGCGCGCTTTCGGCTTGAGCAGGTTCAAGGTGTTCCCGATCATTCCCGGAGATTCCGCCGCAAGCCATTTGGCAAATTCCACCGTGTTCGCATTGTTTTCCGGGGAACGGAAGCCGTCGAAATAAAAGGCCTCGTGAATATCGTCACGGACCGAAGGAGCATGCAGGTCGAGACAGACGAAAAAGCGTTTCCCGCGTTCCAGATCGTTGATCGCCTTGATTTCCGGATAAAGGGGCGCAGGAATGCCGTAATCGCGGTTGTGGTCATGCGGTTTCCGGCCCTTGCCCTGATCACCGGCCTCGACGCCGTCGAGATCCACAAAGGGAACGGCGTACAGCGCATATTTTTCACGGAATGCCTGCCCCATGGGAGAGTCGGAAAGCGCCTCTTCAAGAAATCCTTCCATGACATAACTTGCGATCGCTTCACAGGCATGGTGGCGGGCGGTCAGAAGAATGTTTTTCGCTTCTTTCCCTCCGGAGATGACAAGCAGGGGCGAAGGAACGCCCTTCCGGGTCTTCGCCAGCGTATTCACCTTCAGATTGGGATTCCCGCTGTATTTTTCAAGGAACTTGTCAAGATCCGCCTTCTGATAGGGGATTCCCTGCGCAAAGCGCACCTTCTCGCCCTTCTGCTTGAACTCCCATGAAAAGCTGTCGCGTTTCCCTTCCGGTTCAGAAACAAGAAAATTCGTCTTCTCCCTGCCGAGCCAGCGCCAAGATTTTCCGCCGTCGAGACTGACCGCGGGTCCCTGGGCGCTGATCTGTTTCTGATTGACGGGGAAGAGGAATTTCACGGAACCGGGTTCTGCTGCCGACGCCTCGAAGTTCCAGTAAAACCATTTCTGCCCGGTATCACGCAGATCCGCTTCGATTTCGGCACGGCCGGGACTCAGTTTGTTCACTTTGACATTGCCTCCCGGATAGTCGGAGGAGAGTGTGACGACCCCTTCTCCGGCGGAAATCAATCCGCAGAGGGCAAGGGGAGATACGGCAAGAACGGCTTTTTTCATTATCGTCTCCTGTTTCATTGTCATTGTTTATTCTGTATGGGCAGCATTTTCCTGCGATGAAGCCCGCGCCCCTTTTCTTCAAACGCGCCCTGATTGCCGCGGAACTGAACGAAGACACTCTCCTTTCCCTGGCGGAAACGGAGCACGGAATCCTGAATGCGGCAGTCCAGGAAGGAAATCAGTCTGGTATCCTGACCGGCTTCCGCATTGACCCGGGAGAGATCGGATTTTACAAAAGAGAGATAGGTCCCGTCCAGTTGTGCGATATTGCGCAGCGTCTCATTCTTCAGAACCAGCGGCGGCGTCCGGACCTTGTCGCCCTTGTTTTTCCGATAAAGGCCGTCCGCCACACCTTTTCCGTCGTAGGAAATCCGGATCGAGCAGTTTTCATAGGTGTTTCCGGAGATTGTCGCGATACCGGTACGGGAACCGAAACTGACCGTCCCGCCCCGGACCGCATTGTTCAGGAAGAAATAATTGTAGGCTCTTCCGTAAAAAAGAATCCGGCTGATCCGTTCAGGCGTCGATTCAAAGAGATTGCGCTCAAAAAGGAGCTCACTGCCGGCGCAGACCACGAGAGAGCCGCCCGCATTGCCGCGGAACACGTTGTCGCGGAATACGATGTCATAGACCAGTTCCCAGCCGTCTTCCAGATCAACTCCGTATGCGGGCGGAGTCCCGCCGTTTCCGGAAAATTCATTGTGTTCGATGATCCAGCGCTGTCCGCCGCAGAGTCCCAGACCGAGACGGCGGTTCCCGCTCATCCGGTTGTGATGGAAATGCACATCCACGGGCGGCAGGAAATTGTTTATGCTCAGGACCCAGGAATTTGCCGCCGCGCCGGAATGGACCGGCTGGTCGGTCACTTCCGGCTGGTTGAATTCCAGATTCAGGAACATGGCGTTTGCAGGGCGCCTGATCTTTCTGTACTGGAGGCATTTGCGCTTTTCAAGGAATTTGCCGCCGCGGTCATAAAACAGCACCTGAAAGACACGGCCCTGCACGAACGGAAATCCCTGATATCCGGCCAGATAACCGATTTCAAACTCGTCTTCGAATTTTGCCATGTCAATCGGAGCGGATGTCCGGGTCTTTTCTCCTGAGGGGATTTTCTCCCCTTTCTCATTGAATGCGCCGGATTCGAGATGTTTTTCCGGGTAAATCCGAAGAAAGATCCGTTCCAGGAGCTCCCTGCGTGTTCTTGTCCCCATTGAGCTGACACCGACTCCATCCCCGGTACAGTCAAGAACCGTCATATGGTCGATTTCCAGTTCTCTGCCGCTGACAAGCCATAAACCGCAGCCGCCTTCATGCGTGCCTTTGACCGTTTTATAGTCATGCCGCGTCTTGTCTCCACGGATGATGCCGTTGGTCAGACGGAGATTTTCCGCTCCCCGCACCACCTGAATGATCGAATAATGCGTTTTCCTGTTGGGGGTGATCGTGAATACCGCACCGTTGAAATCAATGACGGTGTTTTTCAGATCAATGACGATCGGCTGGTCTTCCGGAACCCGGTAAGTACCACGTGGGAATACGATCCGGTTGAATCCCTGTTCTCCGGCAAACCGGAGCGCGGCATTGATCCCTTTCACAGTGGACTCAGGATTAGAACCGTCTTTATATATTTTGAATTTTTCAGTATCAACAATATATTCACGGGAAAACCGGGAGGCATCAGCGGTCTTTTTTGGAAGTTTTGTCAAAGTCACGGGAAGCTGGATTCTTTCCCCACCGTCCGCTTCGTGTCCTCCGGCTGCCTCCTCAGGCATCCATTCCGCCCGTTCCTGCGCAAAAATGAACAGGGGCAGGAACAGCGGAGCCAATACATAGCAGAGTTTCATTTTTCTTATTCCTCTTTCTCCAGCGGGATTGAAAATTCCGGTGCGATTTTCTGGCGCTGCGGCACTTTTTCTCCGTGAATCAGCTTCAGAAGTGTATCAAGCGATTTCAGTGCAATGTTTTCCGTAAAGACCGCCTCGTAAATATTGTGCGAAAAGTTCATGAAACGAGGCCTTACAGAAAGGATTCCGGTAAGCGGACATCTCGTGGATCCGTAAAGAGCCGCCATCATCGGAATAAAGGCCTGGGACTCCACCAGAAAGGCATCAATATCGGGGTGTTCCTTCAGAAAAGCCATCGTATCTCGGATCGCGTCCCCGGATTTTCCGGCTTTCCGGGAATAGCAGACCTGTTTTTCCGAAAAGGGAATCCCATGCGCCTTGAGTACTCTGGATAATGAGCGGAACATCTCACTGGCGGGAGCATAATCACGCCCTCCGGGAAACAGTGCGAACCGTCTTCCGCCTTCCGCCAGAAGTTTCTGAGCCAGGATTTCCGTCATCTTCTCATAATCGAAGGCCACCAGGGGAATCTCTTTCCGGGGCACGCTGATCGCTCCCATAATGACGACGGGAATGTTCAGGGAACGCAATGTGGAAATCCATTCTTCACTTATTTCATTTGTTGCGATGATGCCTTTGACATTGCGGAGGCGTTTCAGAATTGTCGCGTCCGGTTTTCTGTCCGTGATAAAAATGGAAAGTTTCCAGCCGAGTTTCCGCATGGCTTCCTTGTGCGACTCCAGCCAGGGGAATAAAACCGGGGCAGGTTCCTCGTTCCCGGATTGCATCAAGTGCAGACAGAGCAATTCTCCGTTTTCGGGAGGGCGGTCCGTCAGATCCTTCTGAAGAAAAGTCCCGCGTCCCTGTTCTTTCCGGATCATTTTTTCCTGCGCCAGATTGGAGACGGCTTTCCGCACCGTTATGATGCTGACGCCGAACAGTTCCGCCATTTTTTTCTCGGTCGGGAGCCGTTCTCCTTTTCTGATATGATGCCGGACAATATACTCCACGATCTTTGCCTGAATTTGATAATATTTTGCAGTAATCATAATATCACGCTCGAAATTCATATTAACAATATAATGACATTATTAATTATATTCCTAAAAACACGATTGTCAAGAGGGCAGTTTCCTTTTTTTTGCAGGAATGCGGGGAATATGGAATTCAGGCACGACTTTGAGCCCTGAAGATTACGCAGAAACAATCTAAGAAAATCGCCAGATGCTTACCAAGTCAGCGCGGGAATGCAGGCAGGAGAAATCTCCAATTGGTGAATCCAATGGAATATGACGGGAAACTCTATGAACAAAGGAATACGGCCAAGTGCTTTTTCCTGCGAATCAAGCGCTTTCGTAATTTTTTTACACACAATGATAAGGGGGATATTATCTTCTTAGGATTCATTTTACCTGCCATGATTATAGATGCAATAGTATGAACAGGCTCTAAAAAACATCCGGAAGGAGTCCGTGCCTCATCACATCCTCAGGCAGGAAATATTCGGTCAAACAATCATGGCTGATATGCAGGCCAATGGCAACACGGTTGCCGACCGCTGCCCGGATGCCGCTTTCCCCGTGAGATGGAATACGGTTCAGGAAGGATCTGAAGTTGTCCCGCTCCAAAGAGAACCGGGCCGGCTCCATTTTCCGCAAGATGGATGCCAGGCGGCAGCTCAATCTCCGCCCCTTTGCGGGAGACATGAAGCCGAATCATTCCATCATGCACAGGTACACTGTATTCCAGAAAATCCAGATCGCAGAGATCCGGACGGAAGCGGACCGTTGAAGCGTCTTCAAAGACCAGTCCGCAGAGATTGCGGACCAGCCAATCTGCCGGAGCCGCCGCCCAGCCGTGACAGAGACTGTTCCGGAATCCCCGGTAACAGCCGTCGCCGCATTCCGCATGGACATCACGCTTCCCCGCCGGAACCGGAGCATCAATTCCAGCGGCATTCTCCAGCCACTCCACATCGAAATGTTCCCAGAAGGTTGTTGCGCCAAGCGAAATCATGCCGCCCCAATAGGCGCGCAGATGATCCAGAGCCTTGTTCCGATGACCGGACATTGCGCAGACATCCAGCGGGAAACAGCCGAGAAATGTGGAGAGCCCGCGCGGCAGACGTGATGCATAGCACTGCTGATAGACGGTTTCCGGATCACGGAAGCCGGCAAAAACCTGAAGGGCGTTTCCCGCCGTGCTGTGTGTCAGGGGTGGAATGTGCCGTGTCATGCGCGCGGCACATTCGCAACATTTTTCCGCGGTATCCTGCGCGCCGAGAAGCCTGCAGAGAGCGCCTCTCGCCCGGAAAGCCAGGAGAAGCAGCGCATGGCATCCGGCACGGATCGCCTCGGCATCCTCCTTCCGGACGCCGGTCGCCCAGTCAAGCAGCAGGTAGCCGCCGGAAAATGAAACCTCCCCGTTCTCCCTCACCATTTCCGCAAAGAGTTCCAGCAATTCCGTCAGATAGCTCTTCTGGGGCTGCAGGTATTCCAGCGACCCGAACCGGCGGTATTGAAAACTCTGTGCCAGAATCCACCAGACCGAATAGGTGGCGCAGCCGTTCATCATATGCGGAAGTCCGGTTTCGTCCCGCAGAAAATCAAGGCTTTTCTCAACCAGCGGATGATGTCCGAACACAGCTGCGGCCGCCCGGAGCTCTCCGAAGAGATCTCCCATCCAGACCATCCGGTCTCGCTTGATTCCATCCCAGATGCAGGTCTGAAAACAGAGCTCAAGCGTGCGGACGGAACATTCCCAGATTTGATTCAGCAGAGGATCCGAACAGGAGAAGGCGGCACGGCGCGGAAACTCCCTGTGAATCAATTTCGCACGCACCCCTTGAATCGCAACGGAATGCGCACTGCAATTTTCCAGCTTCACGAAACGAAATCCGAGTTCACCGCACGATTGTACCGCATACGGAGTCAGACGCAGAGTGATCTCCTGAAGAGTATGCCCGTAGTCCGGATGGGAGAAAGCTTCCGAGAAGGATTCGCCGAAGGAGATCAGCAGGAGGGAATCTTTTTCCGGAAAACCGCCTGTCATGATCTCGATTCCGCCGTGAATTTCGCATCCGAAGTCCAGCATGATCCAGTCGCCGGGCGCGATGCGGAGTTCCGGACGAGCTGCCGTCGAAGGCTGATCGGGAAAGCGATCGGGACAAAACGTGCCGCCGGGAGCGCGCCCGCGGAATACAATACGCCGCGGCGCAGGATAATCCGTCACTCGTTCGTCACGCAGGCAGGCAGATTTGTAAATCATTTATTAAAAAATTCCGGTTGACAGTGCGATGCTCCGCATCGCAAAAACTGCTTCGTGCTTTCCTGTCCTATTTTTCTCCGGCATCGTTTCTTCCGCGTCAATTCGTATATCCGGGACCCTGACGGTAGTAGTCGAATCCCCGGTAAAGGAACCAGGTTGACTGGTCGCCGACAAAATGCGCCTGGATTCCCCGGGGACACTGAGAGACGTAGCGGACCTCGCGGTATTGCGTTTTCTTCGCATGACCGTCCATGAAAACACCGTTGACGCTTCCCGGCAGAGGTGACGGCGGATGGGCGGTGAATACCCTTGCGCCGTCCGTGCCTTGCGCAGCAGTTCCATCGCGTAGGGAACAGGATCGACCTCCTCCTTGATTCAAAAAAAACAGTTTCATACAGCGATGCTCTGCATCGCAAAAATGCTTCGTGCAGGACTCTCAGTCCTGCCGCGGTCCAGCTGCGTAAGCTGGTCGCCGCAGGCGAAATCCCCGATACCGCGTATGCTTGCATC
>CASEFP010000160.1 GCA_949287225.1 uncultured Lentisphaeria bacterium | reverse complement strand
ATTGATCCGGATCCCGCGCGACGCATACTCCAGTGCGGCACATTTTGTCATGCCGAGAACCGCATGTTTCGAGGCGTGATAGGCCACCCGTCCGGGAAGTCCGATCAGTCCCCCGATGGAGGAGCAGTTGACAATGGCATACCCCTCTCCGCCCTGTTTGAGCATCTGACGCAGCTCGTATTTCAGGCAGAGAAACATGCTTCGGAGATTGACATTGATGACACGGTCGAATTCCGAACTCTCCAGTTCCGCGGTCTCCACATCATCGCTCATGATTCCGGCATTGTTGTAGGCATAGTCCAGTCTGCCGAATGTCTCCGCCGTGAAACGGATCATGCTTTCCACCTGTTTTTCGTCGGTCACATCGCAAACAACGTATGCCGCTGTACAGCCGGACGCCTTCAAGGAGTCCGTAATTTCCCCGAGAAGATTCTCCCGGCGTCCGGCCAGAACGACCGATGCGCCGTTTTTTGCAAACATTTCCGCCGTTGCCTTGCCGATTCCGCTTGTGGCTCCGGCGACCAGAACAACTTTTCCCGTCATTTCCATTTTCATTTCCTCCATGTAATCTTCTTCGATGGCTCCGCCAATCAGGCTTTCGGGAATCATCGTATTCCCGAAATGGATGCTGATCCGTGTGCCTTTCTCAACAGCGCACATCGGAAGATTCCGATTTACACGCAGCATGATGTGATGTCTGCGAAGTGGTTTACTTTCCGGGATTCTCCTGCTCCACGCAAAATTTCACGGTGGGATTGCCGTCTCCCAGAGCCTCCCGCAGCCCGTCCGGATTCCGGACTTTTCCGAGTCTGGTATAGCGGTACGAACTGGAAAAATCCTGATAGAACAGGACTACGGTGGAACTTCCGTAAAGCATCAGATCACCGCATTTGATGTTTCCCGGACCAGATGCGTCTGCGGGAAGCTCCGTTTTCAGGTCGAAATATTTCTCATTTCCGTTCAGCTCGTTCATCCGGAACGTCATAGGCAGCTTTTCCCGGAAAGCCGCGGCCGACGTGTTCTCCTCGAGATCAATGAGGAAATCTCTCGCATTCACCGTGAGTACGACTGACTGTTTCATAGAAGGCTCCCCCCTTACTTTACCTGTGTTGGCTGCGGCAATCAGAGCCAGGGCAATTGGAATGCCCGCCGAGATGAAAATCAATGGCTTCCGTTTCATGGTCTGACTTCTGTCTTTTCCTGTTTCAGATACTTTGTGAAAAATTGATTCAGCTTGTCGAACGGGATCAGCCCCACCCGGTCATAGAGATCCACATGTCCGGCATTTGGGACAAGGAAGAGTTCTTTCGGTTCCGAAGCGCGCCTGTAGGCGTCCTCACTGAACTCCCGCGAATGAGCTTCGGTTCCGGTAATGAACAACAGCGGCCTCGGCGAGATCATATCCATATCCTCGAACGGATAGAAATTCATGAATTTGACATTGCTCGTAAGAGTCGGGTGCGTGGTGGTCAAGGGGGAAGCCCCCGGCGGAGTGAATTCTCCACGTGGAGTCCGGTAGAACTCGTAAAATTCAATTTCAACCGGAGAGGATTTTTCAGTCAGTTTATGAACGGTTCCGCTGGTGTATTTCATTTGTCCTCCGGAAAATTCCACATCCCGCTGAAGGGCAGCTTCCGCAATCACTTTTTTCCGCTGTTCCAGAGTCAGTGATTTGTGAAGCGCGTTGCGATTCGCCTGTCCCATGTCGTACATGCTGACGGTTGCAATCGCCTTGAGTCGCGGATCAATCTTCGCTGCACTGATTGCAAAGCTGCCGCTGCCGCAGATTCCAATCACGCCGATCTTATCCTTTTCCACAAACGGAAGAGTTCGCAGATAGTCCGCCGCGGCGCTGAACGATTCGGCATACAAATCCGGCGAAACCGCATTGCGCGGTTCGCCCTCGCTGCCGCCCCAGAAACTCAAGTCGATCGCCAGTGTGATGAATCCATACTCCGCCATCTTCATCGCATAAAGGTTGGCGCTCTGCTCCTTGACTGCGCCCATGGGGTGCCCGACGATAATCGCCGGAAGTTTCAGTTCCTCCTGGCGCTGTTTTGGAATGATAAGCTTTCCAGCTATCTTCATTTGGTATTGATTCTTGAAGCAGACCTCTCTGGCCGTCGCCTGACTGCTCCGGTAGAAATTGTCGGCATCAACCGGCTTCTCTGCGGCGGGAACCGTGATGCCCAAAAGCATGTTCACAATCACAAGAGATCTCCGCAATGCATTATTTTTCATTTGTTCTCCCTTTCAAATGCGCTTGATTGCCGATCATGTTCTGTTTTACAATTCGCTTTCCCGCCAGGCGCGGCGACTCACCGTTTTTCATCGAATAGAGCAGAAAATCCAGAGAATCGATTTTCTGCTGAGCCGCGTGCAATTGTTCCAGCAGGAACTGCCGGTGCTGCCGGAGCAGTTGGAGCTGTTCCCGAAGTCGGCCAGCGGTCCGGAACCGGAAGAACCTGTCTATCTCCAGTGAATTGCAACCGGCGTCTTGCAAGTTCCGGAGCATCTGAAAATCCACCGTGTCATCCATTACCATCACCTCCCGTCGTGTTTCAATATAATTGTCCATTGTCAAATAGCAAATACTTATTTATTATTGCATGATATGCTTGAAAAGTATATCATAAGCGGTTATCTTCTTTATGAATCAGGGAGGATATCATGGAACTTAGAGTATTGCGTTATTTTCTTGCGGTTGCACGGGAGGGAAGCATGACTGGAGCGTCCAGGACCCTGCATGTCACTCAGCCGACATTGTCACGACAGTTGCAGGATTTGGAAGATGAGCTT
>CASEFP010000159.1 GCA_949287225.1 uncultured Lentisphaeria bacterium | reverse complement strand
TTTTTCCGGTGTCCATAGCGAGGGTGAAACACACGTTCCCATCCCGAACACGATCGTTAAGAACCTCCACGACGATGGTACTGCACATTTGAGTGTGGGAGAGTAGTTAGACGCCGGGATTTCTTTCTGACCGGAGCACGTCATAAGCGTCCTCCGGTCTTTTTTTTGTACCCCGAACGCGGAGTGACGGAAAAATGCAACGCATTTTTCTCGGGGTCAAGGGTCGTTGACCCTTGTGCGGTCCAGCTGCATAAGCTGGTCGTGCGGAGCACGAAATCCCCGCCCGGAGCGGTTCATACCGCTCAGTGACGAGAACTTTTTCTACGAAAAAGTTCGAGAGCTCCGGGCGTATCCATTGAGACGGAAGAATGCGGAAGTATTTTTTTTGTCTCCTTAGTAATCACGCGAGTTCCGGCGTTTCCCTGAGTTTACACGTTTTCCCATGCTTATCCGCGATAACTCCGAATAATTCCTCATGGTTATTATACATTGTCGGCGGCTCTCGAAGAAACGCTTCTCGTCCTTGAGCATTTGGAAACACCGGGGGGATTTCGTGCTCCGCCCCTTGTGCAGCTGGATCGCGCAAGGGGCGGAGCCAGAGCATATGTGACTTAAGAATTTCAATCTGCCGAACAACAATTTCAAAATCATCATCTGAAGTGAATTTTACACAAACTGCAGATGGGGCTATTTTTTTACAGACGAGGGTGCTTTATAAAAAAAAAGAAAAAAATTCTTTTCCCGGGGTTGACTTATTCTGGTCCCATGCTATTGTTACCCTAGAATGTTTATTTTTTAAACAAATAAAAAAGAATGCAAAAGGGGTTTCCATAATGGCTGAATTCGGAGGAATTTTTAAAGGGAAAAGCCCTGACGCCTCTGTCTGGCACGGGCATCCGGGCACCTTTTTTGCCGTGGCGCATCAGCAGCTCTTTCCGGCAGTCACGGCAAAATCCACGGCGCAAAGTGATGTCGATACCTCCGCCGCAGCCGGAATGGATGATTCGCGCCGCCGTGCGCCCTCCTACTGCATTGCGACAGTGCGGGCGGTGCTTGCCGAGGCGCTTGCTCTCTGGTGTGAGAAACCCGGATTTGGAGAAAAGGACTTCGTCCGGGAAGAGTCCTCCTGGACACCGGAACGTTTGCGCGGCGTCTGGCGCGGAGGAGAACTGGAAATCACCTTTTCCGCCGCGGGCATGACCTCCGACCGGATCTGTTTTCACGCGGAAATCACCAATAAAGGAAAAAAGGATTTTTCCGGAACGCTGGTCGTGGCGGGAGACCGGGGACAGCTCAACTCATCGCAGGCCTGGTATCTGCATCAGGCACAGTATGAAAATCACGGAACAACCGTGAGCGCGGACCGTTCCATTTCGATCGGTCTGCCGCCGGATTTCTTTTCGATGTTTGAAAAACTGGCCCCCGATCAGCGCTGTTTCCACTGGAATACAGGATATTACCGTTTTGCATTTTGTCTTGATGACGGATTCACCGCTGTTTCGGATCCCGGAGAACGGACATGGAAAAGTGTCCGGCCCATTCGCCTCGCAGCCGGAGAGTCTGCATCCTTCCAGATCGGCTTTGCGGGAAAGTTCTCCGGCAGAACCCCTTTGAAGAACGGCTGGAAAAACCTGACCGCCTCTGCGAAGTCCGCCAGGGACGCCGCATTTCCCGGGCTTCTCCGTCGTAACCGCGCCTTCTGGAAGGCGTTCTATCAGAAAGTTCCGAAGCCTGATGAAAAAAGATGGAACACGAAGGAAATCTATTACTACTATAAAGCCTGGACTTCCATCTATTTCAATCTCTGGCCGGCGGGCGATCTGATTCTGTGCAGAAGCCCGAAAGCGACGGTCTGCTGCAACCGCTGCAGCAACGGACCTTTTGTTTATCCGGCAAGCTGGGAGACCTCGATCGGCGCGATTCTGCTCGGCATGGTCCGTCCGCGCCTGGGAGAGGCGGTGCTGGAATCCCTGACTGCCGCGATACGGCCGGACGGATTTCTGGCGGAAGCTCCTGGCTACCATCGCTTTACTCAGCTTCCCAGTATGGAGTGCGCCGCCGCGTTTCTGATTTACAGGGCGGGGAAATCAAAGGCGTTCGCCCGGCGTGTTCTGGAGCCGCTTCTGCGGAATCTGCGCTATAAGTTCAACAATCCGAACTGGCGACATCTGACCGGCCCGTCCGTCCGCAATTACGCGTATGCGGTGCTGGGCGCCGCCGCGTTGCGGCAGCTGGCAAAGGCTTCCGGCGCATCGGAAGCCGTTCTGCGGGAACTGGACACGCTTGTCGAGGACGGGAAACGGGTGATCGACGGTTTTTACGATCCGGAGAAGGGGTATTACAACTCGCATCTGATTCTTGACATCAGCGGACACAGTTCGGAATTTTCGGAAGGCACCAATGCCGAAGCGCTTCTGCCGCTCTTTCCCGGACTCCACAGGAAAAAATACCGAAAGAACCTGCTTGCGTTGATCCGGCGCGAATTCCTGACGGACTCCGGCCTGATGCGCCGCGCGCCCCGTTCCGAGTCGCTCCAGTCGGCAAAAACCGTTTCCCGAACGGAGGTGCCGGACTGGACGATCAAGGAGAGTAATTTGTTTTATCTGCTCCCGGCTTTGCGGGTACTGGATGAAAAGCTGGCGGACCGTCTGGCGAAGGCGACTGTGGACAATATTGCCGGGGCAGGCGATTTCTACGAGTGCTACACCGCGGACGGACAGGGGAGGCACAACGGCCCCGGCGGGATATTCGGCGCATTCGCCGTGATCTGGTGCGTCCTGAACAGCGACGGGGTTCTGAAGGATTTCTGCAAGGAATTTTCCGTCGGGGAGGCGCTGCGATGAAGAGTCTGATCCAGCCGGTGGATGTGGTATGCATGCGGGAGATCCGCAGACGGATCGCGTCCGGATATTATCAGGTGGGTGAACTCCTGCCCAGCGAAAATGTCCTTGCCGAGGAGTTCGGGGTCGGGCGTTCCATGATCGGGAAAGCGCTGCGCACCCTGGACAAGGAAGGTTTTTTCGATGTGAAACGCGGGGTCGGGCGCCGTGTCTGCCTGCGGGAATTCCACCGGAAACATGGGCAGGTCGGACTGATCCTCGGGAATCCGGATTACCTGACCAAGCCCTCCGGCAACTGTCTGGTCGATACCATTGTGAAGCGCCTGCGCGCGGAGAATCTGAAAGCGAAAATCATGTCACTGCGCAATGAGATGGGTGTGTTTCATCATACCATGCGTTCGGAGTCGTTCCAGAACATCTGCCCGGATGAGATGGACGGCCTGATCCTGCTGACGCAGATGATTGAAATGGAAACAACGCTGGAGCTCTCGACCTATTGTCCGGTGGTCTGGTTTCATCACACCTCCGTCAAGCCGAGGGTGGCGGGAATCCGCTACAACTGGCTGGGAGGTTCCTTCCGCGCGGTGGAGCACCTGCTCGCGGACGGCAGAAGGAACATCGGTCTGGTCAATATTGACGACGCGTTTCTTTCCGGCCGGGAACAGCTCGACGGAATCAGACTCGCCCTGGAAAAACTGCCGGATGGGAAAAAAGCGGAATTTTATTTTTCTCCCGTGGCAAGTTTCCTCCCGGAAGACGGTTTCATTGCGGCGCAGAAACTGCTTTCCGGGCACGGAGAATCACTGGATGCGCTGATCGTGGGGTCCGACGATTATCTGCCGGGCGTATACGCGGCTGTGCGCGAGCGCGGCCTGCTTTCCCGGATCCGCCTGCTCAGCTGGAACGGAACGTTTCAGCCCGCGGACTACGAGTGTCCGGTCGACGCTCTGCGTTTTGATTTCGAGAAGTGCGGAACGCTTGCCGTGGATTGTCTGCTGCGGATGTTCCGTCATCCCCGGGAGAAGGTGCCCGGCATAGTACTGGATCCGGAGCTGGTGACTGCGTAGAAACTTCAAGGCAAGAGGATACATTTTTTTGTCTGTTGCGGGAGGTGAACAGGAAAAGAGAGGAGCGGGGTTCCAGTCGGAAGTTATCGTTTTGAAAAAGAGGGCGGCATCCGGACAGGATTTCGGAAAACGGAAAGAGACAGCTTTCCACTTGTCCGCCTGAATCAGGCAGTTACGGAAATCACGGCAGTTTCACATGCGCCGTAAAACGGTTGAATGGGAAGGGAGACAAATGAAAAACAGCTATTTTCAGAATCAAGGGGCGCAGGAAGCCGCATCCGTTGTCCGCAGAGAAAATCCATGCGGCCGGGGCTACGGTGCCGGAAACCGCTGCATTTTTACACTGATCGAGCTTCTGGTCGTGATTGCGATCATCGCGATTCTCGCCTCCATGCTGCTGCCTGCATTGAACAAGGCGCGGGACAAGGCGCGGGAGGTTTCCTGCCAGAACAACATCAAACAGATCGGGACAACACTGTATCTCTATGTGGACGACAACCAGAGCTTCTATCCGACCATGTTTCCGGCAGGCGCCAGTGCGAGCGACTACATGTTTCTCGCCGGTATTCTGAAGGGCGGCTACTATGGCTCGCCTTCACGGCAGATGCAGATTCACAAGTATTTCCGCTGTCCGAGCGACAACCTTCCGAGAATGGACAATTCCCTGAGCAGTGAGGATCCCGCCCGAACCGCCGCCCGGACAACGTATCAGACCAATCGGGGATGGAACGAACAGGGAAAGACCGGCCAGGGGGTCGTCGACAGTTCCGGTTTCGGGATCAAACAGTCGCTGATCCGGAAACACTCCTCGTTTCTTGTGATGACGGAGCTTGCAACGCCCACGGCCCGCACGGAGTGGAACGGAACCATGTTCACCAATACCGGCTCTCTGCTGCGCGGCGATGAACAGAACGCGGTCTCGAACCGCGGCTGGCAGCTTCACCGCTGGCGTTTCTCCTACCTGTTCGCGGACGGCCATGTGAACATGCTTGTTTATGCAAGAGACAACGCATTCCGGAATTTGTGGTGTATCAACACCCCGTATTAATGCGGATGACAGTTTTCTGAATTTCAATCATTAATATAGAAAGGACGTGGAGATGAATTCTCCTTTGAAAATCGCTCTTGTCGGCCTGCGCGGCATCAATGACTGGATGTACCGGCCCGCGATCGGCGCACTCCCGGAAATCGCGGCATTGACGGGCGGCGTGGATCCGAATCCCGAGGCACGGGGCCGGATTCACTGAACGCACCGGTCTGCCCGCATTTGAAACGCTTTCCGCACTGATGCATTCTCCCGCCGCGCCGGAAGCGGTCGTCATCGGGACGCCCAATCCGTATCACCGGGCGAACGCCGAGGAGGCGCTCGAGGCAGGATTGCATGTTTCCGTTACGAAACCTCTGTGCAACTCCTCCGCCGACGCGGACGCCGTCCTGAAAAAAGCCGCAGGCGCGGGGCGCGTGCTCCAGTGCGCCCATGAATACCGCTTCCGACCGCCTGTCGCAGCCGCACGGGAATGGGTGAAGAACGGCCGTCTCGGCGAATTGACGCTGCTTTCCGCCCACATGGGCAGCCGCGCGGGATTAAGCAAACTCACCGCCGCCGGAACCTGGCGCAATCAGTCTGCAAATGTGCCGGGCGGATGCCTGAACATGCTGGGCATTCACATGTTCGACGTGGCGAACGCGTTTCTCGGGCGTCCGTGCGCGGTCAGCGCTTCACTGCGGAAACTGCGGACGCCATCCGGTCTCGAGGATACCGCCGCCGTTCTGGTCGAATACGAAAGCGGCGCTCTCTGCTCGATCACATCAAGTTATGTCTCTCCTGTCAGTGACGTCATCCATATCCACGGAACCGCCGGCAATGCCCTGATCGTCGGCGATCATCTGAATCTGGAGACGGAACCTGAGCCGTTCAAAGGACATCTGGAGGCCGTCTCCGCACTGCCGGAAGCCTCCAGCGGCATGGAGGTGATCCGTCATTTCTGTCTTGCGGTCCGTGAAGGGATTCCGGCGGAACCCTCCGGCATGGACGGACTTCTGGCCGTCCGGATGCTTGAGTGCGCGATCGAATCGCAGAAAACGGGAAGGAAGGTGGTATTATGAATCTTGCCGTTTTCGGTGCCGGTCACTGGCACAGCCCCATTTATCTGGATATTGCGCAGAAGTCGTCTCATACGCTTGTTGCGCTGCATGACGCGGATTCCGAGACCGTCCGGCGCCGCTGTGAGAAATACCTGGTCCCCGGTTACACCGATCCGGTGCGTCTGCTCCGGGAGCGGAAAGTCGATTTTGCGGTTTCGCTTGGCTCCTTCCGGGAGTCTCCGCATCTCGCGGATCTCCTGATTGACGCGGGCATTCCGTTTCTGCTGGAAAAGCCCGGCGCGAATGACGCTTCCACGCTTCGGAAGATGGCGGAACGCTGCCGGGAGAAACATCTCTTTGCCGCGCCTGCGCTGATTCCCCGCTGGTATCCGGCGTTTCAGGAGGTGAAGAAGAGGATCGAATCCGGGAATTTCGGGCGGATCGGAAGAATCGGCATCCAGTATTTTGCCGGAAGTGCGGAACGCTATGTCAAGTGGCGCTGTCCATGGGTGATTGATCCGGCGGAGTCGCCGGGGGGCGCGCTGGTCAATCTCGGAGTGCTGTGCCTTTCGCTTCTGAAGATGCTTTCCCCGTCTGCGGAATACCGCTGCGGAATCGACGCGCACGCGCTGCGGAACAGTCCGATCGAGGACTTTTCGACGCTTCTGTTCCGCCTTCCCGGCGACGGCTGCGCCGTGGTGGAGAGCGCTTATATGCCGCAGGAACCGCCGGAAGGCTTCACGCTGCGGGTGTTTGCCGAAAAGGCCCGTGCGGAGTTCCACTGCGGCGTTCTGAGCATCCAGTATGCGGATCATGCCGAGGAACTCCGTTACAGGGATTGCGATTACCGGGGGGAAATGATGCTGGAACTGATCGACATGGCGGAGCGGGGGCTTCCTCCTCCGGTCACGCTGGACGAGATGGCCGACATCATGGAAATCTGTGAGAAATTCTATGCGGACTGCGCGAAACATCCGTCTGCGCCGCGGTAAGTGAAAGGAGAAACGAGAGATGAAAAAAGAAATCACGACATTCGCCAGCGCATTGCTCTGCTTGTCGCTTGGCGCCATGCTTCAGGAGGATTTTGAGGGAAAGTCGCATTCCGCACGGGCGTTCGGAGCGGCGCTTCCGCTGACGCTCGACGCTTCGACGGCTGCCTCGGGAAAGCAGTCTCTGCGGATTGACTATCCGAAAGGAGACGTGTTTGCCGGCATCAACTTCGATCCCGTGAAATTTGAAGGCAAATCGCCGGAAGCTCTTTATATTGAATTCCATGTGCGTCTGGAAAAACCTTCCGGGAAGAAGAAGCACTATTCATTCGCCCTTTCCGGCGATGCGCAGTTTGCGGACGGAAGCAAGAAGTGGGTCAATGCCAACGAGCTCGGCACCGTCTGCGATCCGAACCGGACAGGCTGGCAGAAGATCACAGCCGTCTGGAAACCCGGAAAGGCGCTGGTCTCCTTCCGCCCGAAATTCATGTTCAACGCGTCCGGCCCGGTCTGGATCGACGGCGTCCGCGTGATGACAGGCGAGGAGGCCGCCGCAGCGGGAGTCAAGATGGAGGCGAAAAGCGCCGATGCGCCGGGCGCGGGGATGGAATGGAGTTTTGAAGACGGTGCCATGAAAGGGGTGTCCCGCTTCGGGAAAGGGGTTGTTTCCGTGACAGTTGATCCGGCGAACGGCGCTCCGGACTGCGGAAAATCCTCTCTGAAACTGGAATACGCTCCCGGCGGCGGATTCGGTGGCGTGCGCCTTCCCGCAGTGGAGCTCAATCAGAAGACGCCCCGGCCCGTACTGCTCGAAGCACGGGCAAAGGCGGAGAAGCCGTCCGGCAAACCGGCGGCCTACGGGTTCGGAATGTCTCTGCTTGTGACCTATGCGGACGGGAGCAAGAAATGGGAGACGGGCGCTCTCTCGAAACTCTTTTTCAACTCCGGGAGCGGCGACTGGCAGACGGTGTCGCTGGTCTGGACGCCGGACAAACCGCTCAAAAGCGTCGTCCCGACGCTGATGTTCAACGGCGAAGGAACGGTATGGTTCGACCTCATCCGGGTGATCCCGATGTCCGAGGTCGTAAAAAAAAAACTGAGTTACGGAATTCCGCTGAAGCTGCTTCAGAAGGCGGATTTTTCAAAAGGCGTCATGCCGGATTTTCTCGTTCCGCACTTCGGGCGCTGGCGTATCGCGGAGGGGAAACTGGAGAGTATCGGCAGCACGGAGGACGCGGTCGGCTGTTATCTCCGGAGTCTCCGGTCCTGCGATCTGGGAAGGATCAGGGTGAAACTTTCCAAACGGCGTCCGGAGGGGGTTGTCTACGTTCATACCGGAAGCTGGGAGATCCGTCTTGACCGCGATGAACTGGTCATCACCGATGTGAACAAACTGGACTGGTATCTGACCGCATCGCGGCCGATTGAATTCGGAACGGGGGAGCATGTCCTGGAAGTGGATTTTCTGTCCGACCGCATCGCATTCCGCTGGGACGGCCGGGCACTGGAGCCCTGGATTTCCCCCGAGAAGGAATATGCGGGAAAACCTTACGGAGAAATGCTTCGCACTTACAGGATGGAGTTCCGGAATGCCGGGCAGATTTTCGTGCTTCAGGACCGCGGCGCGGAGATCCGCCTGAGCGAAGTTGAAATTTACGGGACAAATCCCGTGCCCGCCGCCGGATTCATTGACCACAGGAACTTCCGCTATCCGCTGGGGCGCTTCACCAAGGACAATCAGTTCGACCGCATCGCACCGCTGGAGGTCGTGACTGTCTCCACACATGACGCGGAGGCTTCCGCGCTTCCCCCGGTCAAGGGGTTTGAGATCACACGCTTCTCCTCGGAAAAGGAGTTCAAGGGGAAACACTTTCCCGTTTACAATGTCGGGGGGAACAACGAAATGGACTTTCCCTCGACCCTCTCCCATCCGCGCTACAATGCGCCGGTGGAGGCGACAATCCGGTTCAATCTCGCGGAAGCGGGTGACTACATTCTGCGCCTGCCGGTGGCGTTCGCGAAAAATCTCGGCAACGTTCTGGAAGCGGAACTCGACGGGAAAGTCATTCTCCGGCAGGTTGTCCGCGGCATGAACTCCTCTTCGGCGCTGGGGACGGAACGGGTCGAGCCGTTTGTCAAACTGCGTTTCCCGGATGCCGGCGGACACCGTCTGACGCTGCGCTACTCCTGCACACTTCTCGACCGCGTGGACGGACTTCCCTCGATGCCGGAAAATCCGGCGGTATGGGAAAAACGGCGCGGCTGGTTCTGGAAGTTCGGACGGATCACCTTCAAAGGACGCGGACTCGGGCTGTTTCCCGGACACGAGGAGCCGCTGACACGTCTGGATGCCGCGAAGCCTCAGGAGGAACACGCCGCGCTCTCTCCGGAACTGACCGACTGGAGCGGGGCGAAACTGAATCTGGAAATTGTCAATCTGCCCGACGGGCCGGCGGAAGTGGAACTGGCTTTTTATGAGACCGTTCTGGATTCCCCGGGGGAGCGTCTGATGGACGTTTCCGTCAACGGGAAAAACGTTCTGACGGATTTTGACATCGTCAAGGCCGCCGGACGCGATCTGACCATGTGCCGGAAAATCTTTCCCGTCGAAATCCGCGGCGGAACGCTCCGGATGGTTCTGACCGGGAAAAAGTTCGATGCCCTGATCAGCGCCATGACGGTAAGGCGGAATGGGGAAACCGTTTTCCGGCATAATTTCGGCTGGTCGCCGCAGTTCGCCAACTGGGCCTATTTTCCGCGTTACAGAGAGAATGTCAATCATCGCGCGATCCCGTTTGCAAAAGCGGGGAAAGGCGTCTTTGACGGACACAATCTCGTCGCCGATCCGGGATACGCCATTCCGGGACGCGACAATCCGTTCGAGTATCATTACAGCGTCAAAAAGCTCCGCGATCTCTTTCATACGCGCCTCTTTTCCGATCCGGCGGATCGTGCCGTCCCCCGGAAAGCGCTGTTTCCGGCAGACGTGGAACTCCGGCGCGATACGGCTCACTTCCGGAGCGCATCTGCGGCTCTTGCGATCGGGCGCGTGAACGGAAGCGGCGCACTCACCACGGTTTTTCCTGTTGTAAACGCGTCCAAACGTCAGGAGTATTCTTTTTACGCAAAGGCGTCCGGCGCAAATGGCACTTTGCGTGCGGGAATGCTTTTCTACAAACAGGATTTTCTCGCTTCCAAGCTCCGGGGGGAGCATCTGACGCCGCTTGCGCTGGTCCTCTCCGACTCCGTTCTGACCGGAGATTCCGACTGGAAAAAGATTTCGGTTTCTGCCCGTCCGCCCCGCGAAAGCGCGCTTGCCGCGCTGCTGATTGTCGTTGAGAACAATACGCAGGGAACATTCTTTGTCGATGACGCCTTCTTTGACGGCTACGGTGCGGAAAAGATGGAAATAACCACCTGTCATGCCGGATACCTTCCGAACGGGCTTCAGCGTTTCCTGATCAAATCCGTTTCCGATGCACCCGTTGCCTACCGCATCAGTGATTCCTCCGGAAAAACCGTGCGTTCCGGGCGACTGGAAAAGGGGGTCCGGCACCACCATCCGGACCGTTTCTATTTCATGCTGAAACCGGAGTCCGTCCGCACAGAAGGGGAGTATCTGCTGCGTGTGACACAGAACGGAGAAACCGCCGAATCGCGCTTCCGGATTGATGCCAGGGCCTACCGCCGGGTGCTGGAGCTTCTGCTCGGCGCACTCGAAGTCAAGCGCTTTCATACGGACGTTCCTTTCTACCGGCGGGCAACCCATTTCGACGACGCCGGGGGATTTGAGCTTGTGTTTCCCCGATTCGACTCGGTGCATCAGGTCAAAGTGCTCCCGAAGACAAGAAAAATTCTCGGCGGATTCAATGACGCGGGCGACCGGATCCGCCACTGGACGCTGCTTCCCGCAATCGGCTTCGGTGCGAACGCGGCCTCCCGCCTGAACGGGATTCCGGATCTGGCGCTCCGGGCGCGCCCGCTCGCAATCCGTGCGATGGACAACATGGCGGACGCCCAGCTGGAGGACGGCTTCTTCTTCAGCGCCGACAAGCCGTATCAGTATGACAACATTCCGGGCTACGGCATCGAACGGTTCTTCCGTTTCCGCGTGGCGTCCCCGCTGGTTCCCGGCGTCTTCGCCGCGACGGCACGGGCGCTGGACAAGGCGGACACCGCGCGCCGGACCCGTTATCTTCAGGCGGCTGCCAGAACCTACAACCGTCTAGAAAGCGATTTTCTTCTGTTCGGGGGGAAGAACGCCGCACTTCCGTTCAACCGTCTTCTCCTTGCGGGAAAAATGCTCTACAATGCCTCGGAACTCCTGAAAACAACCGGGGAGGCCCGCTACGCCTCCGATCTCGACCGCGCTGCGGCGGAGTATGCCGGACTGGTCGGGAAACGGGTCTATCTGGAACCGGGCTACCGCAATTACGGGGAACTGAGCGCAACCCTTTTCGGCATGGCAATCAACGGGGACATTCTCTTTGCCGCGGTTTCTTTCCTGGAAAACCACCCGGATCATCCCCGCGCGGAGGCGGTGCGGAAAGCCCTGCGGACGCTGACGGAGGATATTGCGAAGGCCTCAAGCGTGGAACCGTGGGAACAGGCGCTGGATCTGGAACGCGATTTCCGCTCGGGGGCACGGCTTCCGGCGGACCGTTCGATCAACTACTGGATCATGCTCTCCTACGGTCTTGCGGGCGCTTCGCGCGTTCTGAACGATCCGGCGCTTCTGACGCTGGCTGAACAGCAGTTCCAGTTCCTGCTCGGATTCAACCCGCAGGACATTGCAGTGGTCACGGGTGTGGGTGACCGTACGGTGGCCGGCGGCGACATGCTCTATCTGGAAAAGGAGTTCTACAAAGGGGTTCTTGCCGGGAAACATGGCTGGAATCTGCCGGGGAACGTCCCGACGATGGGCTTCCGCGCCGCCTCCGCGCACTTCTCGCGCGGGGATACGCCGTGGGGTGTCCTGAGTCTGTTCCCGCAGGGATTCTGGCCGATGTTTCTCGACGGCGGATATCCGCATGATCCGGGGCCGTCGGAGTTCTGGCAGGTTCACTGCGGCCTCTTCACGGCTGCCGCATCCATGCTGAGTGATGTCCTGGCGGAGAAGAAATGATGCACTGGATCGACTGGATTGTCATGCTGCTTCCCGTCTGCCTGGTTCTGGCTCTGGGCTACAGTCTGCGGCGCTATGTCCGCAGCGTCTCCGCGTTTCTGGCGGGGAACCGTCTGGCCGGGCGCTATCTTCTGGCCGTGGCCGGAATGGAGTCCGGCATGTCGCTGATGGGAATTCTCGCGATGTGGGAGCAGGCCTACCGCTCCGGCTTCGCAATCGGGTTCTGGGGAACGGCCGGAGCGCTGGTCGGGATGGTCATGACGCTGACCGGATTCGTCAACTACCGTTTCCGGGAGACCCGGGCCATGACGCTCGGGCAGTTTCTGGAAATGCGCTACAGCCGGAAATTCCGTCTGGCCGCCGGTGCGATCTGCTACGTCTCGGGGGTGCTCAACTATGCACTGTTTCCGATTCTGGGGGCGCGCTTCTTCATCTTCTACTGCGGGGTGCCGTCGTATGTCAGCTGTTTCGGCGTGACCGTGCCGACGACGGGGCTGGTCATGGCGCTCTTTCTCGGGATTGCCCTGAGCATCCTCTTCGCGGGGGAACAGGTCAGCTGCATGGTGACCGACTGTCTTCAGGGCATCTTCAGCTATTTGATCTTTTCGATCATTGTGGTGTGTCTTCTCTACAAATTCTCGTCGGACATGTTCATCACGGTATTTGAAATGCATCCGCCGGGAGAATCGTTCGTCAATCCGTATGACACCGGGAATCTCAAGGATTTCAACATTCTGTTCGTCATTCTCGGAATCATCGGGAACATCTACAACCGGATGGCGTGGCAGGGGTCCGGCGGCTACAACAGCGCCGCGATTTCCCCGCACGAGCAGAAGATGGCCGGCATGCTCTCCGGATGGCGGGAGGGGCTGGGCCGCCTGAAGGGACCGCTCCTGATGATGGGCGGCTACATTCTGCTCTGCCATCCGGCGTTTTCCTCCCAGGCGGACCAGGTGATGTCGCTTCTCCGGGAGAGAATCGTCTTTGACAGTCCGGTTGTCACGGAAACGATCCGGCGGCAGATGACGATTCCGCTTGCCTTGCAGGCGGCGCTTCCCGTCGGCATCGTCGGGGCGTTTGCCGCGATGATGTTCATGGCGATGCTCAGCACGGACACCACCTATCTGCAGTCGTGGGGGAGCATTCTCGTGCAGGATGTGATCCTCCCCCTCCGGAGAAACGCCTTCAAGCCGGCGGTGCAGCTCTGGGTTCTGCGTCTCTCGATTCTGCTGGTCGCCGTTTTCGCATGGTTCTTCGGCATGTATTTTCAGCAGGTCACCTACATCTGGCATTTCATGGCGATGACCGGAGCGATCTGGCTCGGGTTCGCCGGAACGGTCATCATCGGCGGTCTTTACTGGCGGCGCGGGACCGCGGGCGGCGCCTGGGCGGCCGCGACGGTCGGCGTGACGCTGGGATGCGCGGGCTTCTGGTTCCAGAGCGCGTGGCCGGGACAGATTTATCCATGGCTTTCCGACAACAATCCGGGCCTCCTGCTCTGGATGAGCGAATTCTTCGACCGTCTCGGGAGCAGTCTCCCGATCGCGAAATGGGAGGTCGGGCCGAAACGCTTCCCGCTCTCCGGCGCGGAATGGAATTTCCTGACCATGCTGGCGTGCATCCTGAGCTACGTGACGGTTTCGCTGTGCGTCCGTCCCCGGATCTTCCCGCTGGAGAAAATGCTCCACCGCGAGGAAAATGCGACTCGGAAGAGTCCGGTATGGAACTTTCAGCGCCTCCTGACCATTACGCCGGACTACACAAAAGGAGACCGTTTTCTCGCCTATCTGACACTGGGATGGAATTTCTACAATGTGGGAGTGTTTCTCGTGATCGTCCTCTGGAACGCGGTCTCCCCGTGGTCGGAACGGGCATGGATGCACTGGTTCTACTATTACACGATCGGACTGGCCCTGCTGATCGGGACGGTGACGACCGTCTGGTTCACCTGGGGCGGCAGCCGCGATCTGCTCCGTCTTCTGAGACGGCTCCGCGAGGCGAAGGAGAATGCCGCCGACGACGGGCGCGTGGAAGTGCATTACGAAAATCCCGGGGAATAGAAAAGTTAAATATGGAGGATAAGGTATCATGGTGACTCTGTCCATGCCCGCTCCCGTGCGGACCGCGAAATACGGGACAGCAGACCGCCCGGATGCGGTACGGGAGCTCTGGCGTACCCGGATGCTCCGGATGTTCCGTCCGGTCATTGAAAATCTTGCGAATGAAAAACTGAAAAAGACCATGCCCTTCCGCTGCCGTCCGGAAGGATGGGAGCGAATGGCTCCGGGAAGCTGCAACGAAGCGTTCGGACGCACCATATGCGGCATTGCACCCTGGCTCCATTTGAAGGAGTGCGGTGATCCCGTGGAAACACGGCTTCTCCGGGAATGGAGGGAAATGACACGGGCGGCAATCGCGAACGCGGTCAATCCGGACTCTCCGGATTATCTGCTCCCCGGCTCGCTGGATCCGGACCGCCACCGGCAGTTTCTGGTGGATGCCGCCTTTTTTGCCCAGGGAGTGCTGCGCGCGCCGGAGGAACTCTATGCGGAACAGACACGGAAAACGCGGGAGCGGATCGTCGATTACCTGGAGCATGTGCGCGTGATTTCTCCGCCGGAAAACAACTGGCTCCTCTTTTCCGCGATGGTGGAAACCGCGCTCCGCCGCTTCACGGGAGAGTGCCGCAGTGAACGTGTGGAATACGCGCTGCGCCGTCACGATGAATGGTTCAAGGGCGACGGTGTCTACGGAGACGGAAGCCTGTTCGCATTCGACTACTACAACAGTTTCGTAATCCATCCGATGCTGTTCGACATTCTCCGCGAATGGGGTTCCGACGCTCCGTGCGGCAGTCCCTTCCGCAACAGCGCGTTCCGGCGCGCGGAGCGCTATGCCGTCATTCTGGAGCACATGATCATGCCGGACGGATCTTTTCCGGTGATCGGGCGTTCCGCCTGCTACCGCTGCGGCGTGTTTCATCATCTGGCGAACATGGCGCTCTGTCATGCGCTGCCGAAGGAACTTCTTCCGGGAAGTGTGCGCGGCGCGCTGACGGCAGTCATCGCGAAAATCCTGTCCTTTCCCGGAACTTATGATGAAAACGACTTCCTGAATATCGGCATCTGCGGCTGCCAGCCGGACGCGGGAGAGTCCTACATCTCGACGGGAAGCCTCTATCTGGCAGGGACAGTGTTTCTTCCCCTCGGACTGCCGGAAAACGACCCGTTCTGGACGGAACAGGAGTCGCCGTGGACGCAGAAACGCTGCTGGAACGCCGATCCGTGTTTCTCCGCCGATCATGCCGTTCAGGACAAGACGGAACGATAAAAAAGAGTTTGTCTGATGAAAATAAGTGCATGCAAAATCGTTCGAGGCGGGCGTTCAGCACGCGCGGCCGCAACAGGCTCTCTGATCGTGAGCCTCTTCTTGAGTCTCTCCCTTTCCGGTACTGCGGAGGAGAAACTTCCGCCGAAGGAGAAATTCCATCTGTTCCTGCTCGCCGGACAATCCAATATGGCGGGACGCGGCACGATTGCCGCAAAAGACCGCATTCCCCATCCGCGGGTTCTGATGCTTGACCGTTCGGGGAAATGGGTTCCGGCCGTCGAACCGGTTCATTTCGACAAATCCTACGCCGGAGTCGGGCCGGGCCGGACGTTCGGCATAGTGCTTGCGGAAAGCGATCCATCCATCACGGTCGGACTGATTCCCGCGGCATGCGGCGGATCACCGATTGCAAGCTGGATGTCGGGGATGTTCTGGGAACAGACGGAAAGCCATCCCTATGACGACGCGGTCTCCCGCACAAGGAAAGCCATCCAGTCGGGCACGCTCAAGGCGATTCTCTGGCATCAGGGAGAGGCGGATTGCGGAAAAACAAAGAGTCTGGTCTATCATGAGAAACTTCAGGATCTCTTCCTCCGCTTCCGGAGAGATCTCGGCATACGGGGCCTTCCCGTCCTTGTCGGACAGCTGAGCCGCTTCCCCGGGGAAACCTGGAGCGAAGGCAGACGTCGTGTGGATTCCGCCCAGAAGAAGGTGGTCCGGGAAATGCCTCCGGCGGCATTTGTCACATCCGAAGGACTGACCTCCAATCCGGACGGGGTGCATTTCAATGCCGACAGTCAGCGCGAATTAGGGCGCCGTTTTTTTGAATCCTATCGGGAACTCATGAAACAGGAATCCCGATAAGGAAAAGAATCCGCTTTTTTCTGATCTCCGCCGCCGCATGGAATCCCGTTTGCGGGGAATATGTGCAGGCGCCGGATGCGGGAAGCGCCGTTTCAGCTCTGAAGAATCATAAGCGCACCCGTTTCCGGACAAGTTCATCCAGAAGAAAGTCTTGCGATTGACAAAAAGACAAATCCGTGCTAGCAGCCTGTCGGAGTGAGATTTTTGGCTTTGGGAAATCAATGTCCATTCCGATAGACGCATAATGCTTGTTTTTCCGTTTTCTATTGTCAGTAGCGAGAATTTATCCGCTCCGACATTAAATCCATATCTTTGACA
>CASEFP010000158.1 GCA_949287225.1 uncultured Lentisphaeria bacterium | reverse complement strand
TAAGCTTGTGTTCCTCCAGTTTCGAACGGAAGAGCCAGATTGTCTTCGCATCGGGAACACGGCTGTCAAGCGCCATATCCAGAAAACGCATAAAACTCAGACGATCCATGATCTGATATTCCATCTCGTCATCGCTCAAATTATACAACGACTGCAGAATCAGTATCTTGAACATCATCACCACATCAAATGGTCTGCGTCCGGCATTGCTCTTGCGCTCATGGTCATATATGACCTCAAGATCTCTGCGAAACTTTTCCCACGGCACAAGTTCTTTCAGCTTCGGAAGCATGTCACCGTTCTCTGTCAAATAATCCAGACGATTCTCTATGTCAAATAAGCCGTTCAGCATCTTGTTCTCCTTTTGATGCTGTAATATACTTTCTCTCGCATTCTTTTCCTGTTACAAACTCAATTCCCCCTCAAATAAATAGAGGCGCCCATAAGAAAACTCCTTTATTGAAAAAGATTTGTTTTTATTTTTTCCTGACCACCGCCTTCCATTTGCTTCTTTTATAGTATAATCCGGAATGCGGATTTTGGGAATGGATAAAAAGGTGATCAGGATGCCAAAAGCACACATTCCGCTGTTTTGCATCTGCTTTTGCCGGGACCGGCTTTGGAATCTGGCGACTGTCGGCGGAAAGAACAGCCAAAGAGTTTACACGTCTGTGTTACATTGACTCATCAATGAAATCTGAAAAGAAATGCATTTGCCCAGTATGCCAATGGGCTTCCGCATTTTGCTAAAGGAGAATTTCCTCTCCGCAGAATACGACTTGGTGAAGGTGCAGCCCGCCGGCGAATTCAGCCCGGACAAAAGAGGCCTCAGCACCCGGTGACAGGTCGGGAAGGTCGATTCCGACAAGCCGTGCCGGGATGGTGCTGCACAGTTTCCAGGCGGTTTCGAAGGAAATTCCGACACAGTTGACCAGATATTCGACACTGCGGTTGTTCTGGAACCATGCGCCGGCGAGAATTTCAGAATTCACGACGTGAATAAAGCCATTTGCTTCAATCTGGCACGGTTCTCCGCCGATACGCTGATAGATCCCCGGTTTCCGGCCGGAGTGAATGTTTGCATCCGAAACCATAAAGCAATGTTCCACTCCTTTGGCAGCCAGTGCTGTACGTGTCACTTCAACGGGGAGATGAAAACCGTCTCCGACCAAACCGAGAGAGAGACTCTCATTGGAGAGAAATTCCCAGAATGGATTTTTGAAGCGGTGGATTTCCGGCGCAGCTCCATTGGCGAAATGTGTCACCATTGTTGCTCCGCGTGCAACCGCCTCGCGGATTACTTCGCTGGATGGATGACAATGCCCCAGCGCGACCTTGACTCCCGCTTCGGCTGCCAGGGAAATGAATTCCATTGCGCCCTCTGTTTCGGGTGCAAGATTGATCATCCGTATACGGTTTCCGGAACGTTCCTGAAGGTCGGAGAATTTGCGGTAATCAGGCCGTAGTATGAACTGGGGATCATGGCCGCCGCGCCAGCCGTAGTCGGGAGAAATAAAAACCCCTTCGTGAAAAATACCGAAAAAGAGCCTGTTCAGACGTTCATCATGATCGAGTATTTCGCGCATGGCAGTCGCGGCTGTCTGCAAAATTGAATAATCTGTGGTGGTGAATGTTGCAAGGACACGCCCGACGCCGTTTTTCAGCAAATGATTTCCGATGATTTTCAAGTCATTCTGCGCATTCTCATGCAAATTATTGAATGCCCGGCCGAGCGCACCGTTCTGCTGGAGATCAACCAGGACCGGAAGCAGACGGACCATGCCGGGAGTGCGGCTGATCGGTTCCGCTGATACGATTGTCTCGCCGCATACTCCGATTCGAACCGCGCGTCCGTCAAGCAGGATTCCTTCATATGATTTTATTTTCATAACCACCTTCTGCAATGGGATTGAATCAGTCCGCAGACCATGAAATCAGCGAAAGATCCTCCCGTGCTATTTTGAAAACCCCTGGAGTCGGCTTCAGTGACCCGTCATGCCAGGGACGCAAAACACGGACCTCTCCACTTGACAACGAGGATACATGACCATCATAAAACGCCGCATTCGCCCGTCCCGCATGACGAAGATGCAGGGAACGTAAATTTGTGGTATCTGCATACTTGTGTATTTCGTAAGTTTGTTTTCTGTAAGCTGCGGCGGCTGCATTCCCGCATTGCATTGAATCTCCGATCAGAATATCCTCCGTTGGACACAGCGATAGACTGTATCGGTAAGTTCTGTCGGCCTGATAGGAATCGGCGGTGTTGTTGAAATAAGGCGCCTGACGCACCATCCCATAGGTATAATCGAATTTAGTGATCAGATCCGACTTCAACTTCGGGCACAGCAATACGGATTTGGTTTTGTTGTTTTTCGGAAGGTAATTCAAATTGGTCAATTTGGTTCCCCAGTGAACCGCATCGGAATCATAGATGGCCGGGCGGAATGAATCATAATCGTCCGCATAGAAGACGACAGCGGTGGCGGATTGCCTCAAATTGCCGATACATGCCGACGTCCAGGATTTATCCCGTGCTTTGTGAAGGGCCGGCATCAGAAATGCCGCCAGAATCGCGATGATCGCGATGATAACGAGGAGTTCGACCAGTGTGAAAAATCTCTCGGCCTCTGTCGATTCTTTACTTTTTCCCATGTTTCAGCTCCGTTATTTTAGATTTTCGGAAAACGGCTTTGATCCTGTTTGCTGCGGCATCCAGAATCGCAGGATCAAGTTTTTCAACAACCTGTCCCTGCAGTTTTGTGCCGCCGGAAATCTTATAGTTGCAAATCGCAACTTCTTCCGGGGTTGCAGTGAGATTTCTGATTGTCAGCGGTACCGTTTCCCTGCGGCGATTCAGGAAATAACATTCCCGGAACGGGGAAAGCCGGTTGCGCAGGCTGATTCCGCCCTTCGATTCACCGTCGAGATAAATCTTTTCCAGGGAATTTCTGGTATTGTTGAGAAAAATATCCAGCCCGACGCTTCCGCCGACATAAATATTCTTATGCGTCACCTCCGCCTTTCCGACATGACCGAATCCGGTACCGCCTCCATATAAATAAGCGGTATGGATGGAGACCTGGCAGGTCCCGTGAGCACTCACTCCATCGTCGCCGGAATAAAGTGATGCGATCTTTTCGAAGGTAATGTCGCGGCAGTTGCCGTGAATATTGTAACCGTCATTCCAGACATGCCGGACGATAAGATTGCGAATCACAATATGTCTGCAGTTTCCGGTAAGCCGGACGCCGTTCATCAGTTCGGGAATCCGTATATCGGTGTCGGAAATTGATTTTCCCTGCGGCAGCTTGAAGTAGAACTCTCCTTCGCGGGAAATCGTCCACTCATAATCCCCCAGTTCTCCGGGAGCCTTGAATGTCTGCTTTGAAACCTGGAATTTGGATGAGCGGTTCATCCGCTGAATCCGGCCATTGAAAATCATATAATGACGCTGCCGGTAACTTTGGGTGGTACGGAAAACAGGCAGTCTGCCGGTGAACTTGTAGAGACCGTTTTCAGGTAAAATCAGCCGCCATTCCTTCGGATCTATGCGGACCGCGCCTTCGATGACATTGAAATGCCCGTCAATGACAATCGGGCGGCCTGGCTCTCCCGCAATGTCCTTAAGCGACAGACTGTAATGGATCGGCACGGAAGCTGGCAGAATCTTTACCACATCCCCGGGTCCGGCTTTGCCGATGGCGGAATTGATATTCTGATACGGTGCATTCCTGCTGCCATCCCCACGGGTGGAATCACATTCGATGTTCACATAAATATCCCGCGCCGCCAGCGCAAAAGTGGTGATGCAGCTGAATATTACAGAAAATAATCGCAGTTTCATCTCAATCTCCAGTATTCCAGTGCCAGGTAATCATAGCGCGGTCTTTTTCGATATGATTGAGGAAACGCAGGCGCCGGTAATTTTTTCCGTCGCGACTCAGAAGCAGGTCGATGAGCGAGTAGAACGGTGCGCCGAAATGGATACTACGGATTCCCAGCCGACAGCCTGGTCCGATTCCATCAATTTCATGAAGCGCCACCGGCGGCGACGTGTCTCCGGGGAGGAGCAAGGTCGAATTTTTTTCGACAAAACCTTCGCGTCCGATTTCTCCGATCTTGACGGTCTTGCCGCCATCCAGCCGCACCAGTTCCAGGACATTTTCATACAGGTCGAAATAATTGGACTCTTCGAGCATGGTGCAGAATGAGTTGTCGATGGCGATTTTCAGATAGAGCGTCTTGTCGGCCGCAAAATTTTCATGCAGAGACTTTTCCGCCCTGATCATCTCAAGAAACGCTTCTCCCGCCGGCGAAAGCGCCGGATAATTTTGCCGGTATTCCTCAAAGGAAACATTATCCCGGCTGAAATAAAATCCGTTTACCGGGTATTCCTCGAAATCACATCGGCAGATCTTGTCCTCCATCGGTTCCTCAATTCCCGGAGTCCTCATGTTCGGACGCAGGCGCCACGCTTTGAAATCTTCTGCTTTCAGGCCGAGAGCATCCCAATTCAATGTGACAACTGCCGACTGGATCCCGAAAGATGCGACGACCAGCAACATGTGTCTGCGGTCCTTTGAAATCATCAGGTAATGGCCGCTCTCTGTCCTGTCGCTGTGAAAAATGCTGCTGGAATTGTAATCGTTGAAAACCTGCACATCGTGCTCCCGGGCAAAGAGCCGCCATAACTTCCATAGCGGACGGAAAACCTGATCATTGATTCCCGGCACTGGCGGATGGTGCAGAGATGAACTGACAAACTGCATCCCCAGCGGAATATGCGGCGCCTGCGCAGCGGCGGCAAGGAAGGGAATGATCTTCAGCGTTCCGTATTCCGGAAAGGCGGCGCTCCAGAGGGTTCCCGTGGCTGCCGCGGCCATTGTATAAAAGGAGTGTGCGCGGCGGCTTTCCATCAGCAGCCCCCGTTCGCATTCCCCCGAGATATAGGCATCAATCAGCGGCAGCGCCAGGGCCGAAAAGGCTGCACCTGTGTGGGAAATCAAAACACCTCCGTATCCTACCCGTTCGCGAAGCCTGCGCAGGTTGAGATAATGGCGGAGAAAGTTAACACAGCCTCCGGGATAGTCCTCATCCGGAGGCGAATCATTACCCATGGCCGAACCGTAGTCCATATACAAGCCATCGAAATCGCGCTGAAGATAAAGATCAAACCAGTCGCATTGATTGTCGAGCATCTCCCGCTCGTTTCCCCGCATGTACAGTGCCACGCGGATACCATGTCTGTGGCATGCTTCGATTAGTTGAACGAGCCGGACGGGATCGTAGGGAATGCCGCCGTTTTTGGCGTCGCGCCGCCAATTGGAATGAATCACCAGCAGGGTGCAGCCGCTTCGGAGAATTTCCTGAAGCTCGGCAGTGTCGGGATAATGCTGATAGTTGTCGATATACTGGTAAATACACTGTGGCGGAAGTTTGCGCTCTCTTGCGGGCGGTGCGATCATCATGCCCCAGCGGTTGCGCCACTGGCAGGGGCGGTTTCTGCGATGAGTCCGGGTCTGGAAATGCCATTTGACGAAAACCCGTCCGCGATCCCATTGGATTTCGCTTTTCGTTTCGTGCAGATCCCCGCTGCCGCTCAGTGTACTGGCACCTTCCAGAAACATTTCGCCGCAGAGGGCTTCGCCGGAGTCACGGGAAGCGTAAAAGTTCACAAGTGAAAGGAGTTTTCCTTCAAAGCGCTGAGCTTCTCCCATCTCGGAGAAACGTTTCCATTCCACGGACTGCATATCTTTGTTTGCATACATTCCGGTACGGGGAAAACTTCTGGTGCGCACCTGGTCGTATCCGGTAAAATCGTAACTTTCCGTGAGCGTGAATTCCCTGATCAGAGGGGGATTTGCCGTTTCACCGTGGATGACCGCCGTAGTAAAAAAAGCCCCCTCCCGGTAGAGACGATGATCCAGTCCCAGCCAGACATCCGCGAGAATGTCCCCGGAACAGCATTCCCTCCACGGGACTTTGGCGAAAACCAGCCGTTCGCAATCGCTCTCCCGCACGAGCCTGGCATCTGCACCGGAGATGTCGGGTCGGAAACGGCGGCCGTTTTCCAGCACAATTTCCAGGCCGCCGTCCTCCAGTGTGGAAATCGTCTGCCATGTGCCGGCGATTTTCAACTGAATCTCATTGGGGGTTCCGCCGCCATCCGGTTCAAACCGGAAAATCGAAATATCACTTTTCAATTCCATTTTGTTTCCTCTTTCCCGTCATGCTGAAAATTTTATTTTTCGGGTTCAACGGCGGGATTTTCTGCAAAAAACCGCCTCCATATTGGATCTTCCTCCTTGAAGCCGTAGACAAAATCATCTCCATACGTCGGTTCGAAAAGGAATGGCGGCGTTTTCATGCGGTATTTTCCTGTGAAATCAGTCGTATTGTTCCCATAGAGATGGAAGAATTCGCGATTCAATAACGGTTTGTGGAGAAAATCCTTTTCCGGGAACTGCTGGAAAAACTTCGCAACCCGGTCTTCCCGGAAGAATTTGCGCTCCAGTTTTCTTGTCCGGTCAAAGGCGTTGTTGCGCGCGGGAAAGATGGTGCCGATGTGGGGATATTTGCGATCCATCAGGCGAAGAAAAAGCACCGCCAGACGACGGCATTCCCCGGGTGCGGTGCCATCAATATGAATCAGCTTTTTCTCCGGGTCGATTGCAACTTTGTTTTTCACAGCTTTGCCGTTCAGCACGATCTGCCATTTCAAGTTATTCCGCTGCACTTCCCTGAAAACGCCGGGCATTGCCAGATTGCCGAGAATTCCATCTTCGGTGTCATAATACCTGACGAAGTCCTCAAAAAGGCCTGCCGTTCCGCGTTCATATCCGAGAGTCATGTTCAGATAAAGCTTTTTGTAATGATACCCCGGCTCGCAGACCAGATCGAAATTGACCTTGTTGTCAGAGAAAAGATCGGTTTCCCTCCAGACTGCCGCATCGAAGTCGAAGGCGGCGATGCGATAACGGGCGACGATACTGTTTTTCCCCGCAGGCAGTGTCAGCGGAATTTCGGACACGCTGCATTTTTTGCCGTTGAGAGAAAGAGAGTACATTTGGTAGAGCGGCGCGAAGGTAGAGAGACGGAGAGTGGTTTTTTTCGGATTTTCCAGCGTGACAGCCAATTTAAGGCTGATGCCATCCCCGGTCAGGCTGGTTTCCGCCATTGAGACATCCCCCGCGACAGCCGGCACAAGGTATGCCGCGGCCTGGCGTGGTGGAATTTTGACGGTCAGATTGACCGACTGCGGCGTTGCCGTCAGTCTGGTTTTTCCTCCAAAATAAGCTGCGGCAAGCGGTACCCCCTCGAAATAGTGCTTGAAAATGTCGATCTTAACTTTTTTTGCCTCCGAAGCGGGATTGCCGCAGATCAGCAGTGTTTCGAGTTTTTCTCCGCTTCGGCGCATCCATGTCCCGCCGTCGCTGACCGCCGCCGGAACACTCTTGCGCCCCCGCAGGACCGCATCGACCAGAAGCGGCGCCATCTCGGCTATATATTGTTTGCCGGTCATATACGCTTCGGGGTCCAGGAATAAAGCATGTTCCAGCGCGAAAAGTACCATGTATTCGCTGTTGTACAGATAAACGCTGCGCAGCAGTTCCGGCGTAAAATCTTTCACGTCAGCAGAACGCGCGGTTTCGATCTTCTCCGGCAAAGTGTGCATAGACAGCGGCTTTTCGCCATGCAGATAACGCGCGTTCCGCAGGAATCTCCAGCCATGCAGCGATTCAAACACGCTTCCGCTCTCCAGGGCCGATTGCGCTGAATATGCCGCGATGGTGTAAGAAAAAGAGCCGCCGTCAGCGATCATGGTCATCGGATATCCCCGGCTCTTCAATTTTGAGATGAATTCCCATCGCTGCTGTTTGCCCATGGCCCCGCGGATGAAAGGCCCGAAGTCCACGGAAAAAGAGCGTCCCGGAGCCTTTCGCGCGGATTCGTCGTTGTATCTGATTGTACTGTTGGCATAAATGGTGTCATTGATCCATCCGGTCGAATAATCCTTCATCCCGTAGTTGTAATATCGTTTAAGTTCTTCCAGAAAAAACTTCCCGAGTTTGCTGTTGTACTCATTTACAAAGTATTGACCGCCAATGCGCTTGTAGTAATGTCCGGTTGTCAGGGGATCGTCCTTTAGCGAAGAGTCCGGCTGGATTTCCCGGATGAGCCAGAGCGGAGTGAGATCTGGATTGGCATGGTAGCGCCGCACGCCATAACCGTGATCAAATTCATAACGGTTTTCAACGGCAATGGCCTCATGGAGATTTTCAGGGGTCTGAAATCTTCTCTCGTTGCCCGCGGCATGTTTATAAGATGGTTCGTTCACATATTTGTCCATCTGCCAGAAAGTCCCGGTTTCATTTCCTTTGGTGTGATAGGGTCCATGGCCCCAGTAGCCGCCGGCATACCCCTGGCGCTGGATGTCCGCAGGAAGTCTGGCGCGCCAGTGCATGGTCAGCGGCAGATAGTGGTATATCGTATTTTTTCGGTCAATATGGTAAAATGAAGCATAATTTTTGTAGTAATTGTCCATCGCCGCTTCTATCGCGAAGAGATCTCTGCCGCCGAAGGAGACCGCCTTGAAAGAGAAACTCTCTCCGGGCGAAAGGACGAATTTCACTCCTTGTCCGAATCCCTTGCCCGGGGAGAAGGAGGAAACCAGATCGTTGAAGGGGGTTGACGGATCGAATGCGACTGCCTGGTAATTTCCTTTCGCGTCAGCAACTGCGAATAACGGCATGGCCATCACGTAGTTGTCACGGTAGAAAGAATGGCTGAAGGCGTCCTTGATTTCCATGCCGTCGAAAACCTTTGCCGGGGGGGCGGTGAACTTGTTCAGCATGGCAACCTCAAGCCACATTTCGCGGGAATCCTTGTTCTGAAAGGTAAGATTCACTTCCTCGCCCTGAACTGCAGAAAGAGAGGTGATTTTGCCATTCACCGTCAAAGATTTGCCGAATACCTGTTCAAAATGCCGCCTGCCGAGCCATTTGATTTTGCCGGGTGGGAGTGGGGTGCGTTCCAGCGATTCGACAACGGATAACGCCGCGACATTTCCGCCAAGTTCAATGGACTCTGAAAAATCAAACGTTTGCCGCGCCGGTTTCCTGTACGTCGCGGGGAAGCGTTTGACAGCTTCACGCCGCCCTTCGAAGGCATAATCCGGGCGTTTGTTCCCGCGCCAGTTCGGTTCGAAGTCCCCCTTGTAGCGTGCAATATCCGAAATGCGCAGTTCATCAATCCGGTGTCCGCCAAGCAGGATTCCGTGATTCAGGTGGTGAAAGATGGATAAACCATATTTCCCCTGGAGATTGCAGCTGCTCACGATGCGTCCGTCAAGGTAGAAAACAGCTTCACCCCCGGCCCAGGTCAGTGCCAGATGGTGCCAGCCGATTTTGAGCGGTTTCGAGAATTTGACCGTATCGGACCAATGATCGCGACTGTCGTCGCTCCATATTGGGATTTGAAAACGCAGGGTGCCGCGGCTGATGGAGATGGAGGCTCCTTTGTAACTTTTCCCGTCATCAATGAAACGGCCGACGAATGCGTTCAGCAGCTGTCCATGGTTCGGCAGCCTTTTTCCTGGCGCGTTTTCGATGTAGACCCAGAGTTCAAAGGTTCCTTCATCCGGCAGCAGATTCCCGTAAGTCATCAAGGCAAAACGGTTGAATATCGGCGATTGCCCCATTTCTGAGGATTTTTCAAAATTTGCGCTTACGCCTCGTCCGCGGAGATCCGCCCCTTTCCCGAAATATCCTTCGCCTTGAAGCGCTCCAATGCCAAGAAAGGAACTTGCCCCTGCAGCATAATCGGCGGTGCGCAGACTCTTTTCAAATCCTGAGAGGAAAAGGGTGTTTTCATCTGGCTCGAAAGGTGCTCCATACACGGCAGCGCCCAGCACCGGCCCGGCAAGAAATGTCATTTTTTTCATCAGCCCCATGAGTTTGCTCCTGATCATTTTTTCAAGTAGTTCAGCAGATCGCGTGTGCCGCCGGAAAGGGCGTTCGGACCTTTGGGATTTTTGATGTTCGCACCGTGCCCTGCAAGTTTGACAGGCACCATCTTCTTGTCGCCCGTGAACGAATTGTAGGCAGCATAAACCGATGCCGGCGGAACGACCACGTCGACAAAACCCGCAGAAAACACAACCGGAGCTTTCACCCGCTTAAGCAGATTCACAATGTCGAAATAGGGGGCAATCACTTCCGCTTCCGGTTTTACCGCCAGCAGATTCGGCCAGCCGGGAAGGTGTTTTTCCTTTCCTCCGAAGTGGTCGGACATGGCGGGGACTGTGGCGATGCAGTATGTTACAAGATCGGGAGCGAGCGCGGCGGCGGCGATCGCCTGAGCTCCGCCAAGTGAACCGCCCATGGCAATGAGTTTCTGAGAATTGCTTTCCGGACGGGAGGCGATGAAATCAACCGCAAGAAGCGCACGCAGGAAAATATTTTTCAGCGGGTAGAGATTTTTGTCCGTAACATGCGAGAATTGATAATTCCTGACCTTCCTGCGACGTTCCGTGCGCACTTTTGGCGGCAGCACCGGCAGACTCTCAAAGGCGTGAAAATCCGGCTGATATACGATGGCTCCCTGCTTTGCCCGGCGGACGGCCAGCTTGAGATCCGCGTTAACCCAGCTTGCTCCGCCGAAAAAGAGCAGGGCGGGATACTTCTTTCCCGATGTCACCTCAAGGGGCATTGCAAGAAAACCGCTTGACTCCAGTTCTCCCCTCCTGATCCTAACAGTGAACACCCTGATTGCCGGCTCCGGGCTTTCGATTTGTTTCAATGAAAGGACTTCAAGCTTTTTCTGCCGCTGATTCGATACAAGCTGATCCCAGAAATGATGAAAATCATCCGGCAATGGTGTTCCTGAAACAATCTTTTCCGGATCGACCGCGGCTCCGGCGGGAACGAATTTGACCGGTTTCTTTTCTCCCTGCTTGAAAAGCTTGACCAGAATGAAACCCGGGCGGTTCAGCCTGCACTCGATCAGATCTCCGGATAGGGGAATCGGCCGGCTTTCTCCATCACCGTAATTTATAACATAGAAGAGCTTTTCATCTTTGTCGCGGCCGGTTATTTTAAAACGAATGGTTTCTCCGGATCTGTATATGCCGTCTTCTCTCTCCGCTTCGATGAAATAGCCATATGTAGTGAGCATAATTGCACAAAATGACAGAATCAACGTTTTTTTCCACATATTCATGCCTCCAGCAAGGGTTGCAGATAAATTTTTCTGCCATTGGCCGCCATTGACAGATTGGCTCCTATTCCAACCAGAACCGCCTGGATGCCGTCATTGAAAGAGGCAAGCATTTCGGATTTGTTCATCCCGAATAGATCCTCGTAAATTCGTTCATCGCAGCCGCCGTGGTTGGCGTTTTGTATTTCATCATCGGCGTTGAAGATTTCCGTTTCGCCGGTCTGAAAACGAACGATCCGCAGGGAATTGTCCTTCCTGACGTTTCGTGCCTCGCCGCCGCGAACATCAACGGTTCGGTAAACCAGGCGGTTCATTTCCAGGCGTCCGGCCGTACCCTCGATGGAGAGGCTTTCTCCTTCGTAATGACAATTTGCGCTGAGGGAGTAGCTCATCGGAATTTTGTTTTCATACATGCAGAAAATCTGAAAGAAATCTTCCGCTGAAACCTCCGGAGAAAAAACGCAGTTGTCCGGCGTATAGGCATGTACCTCGCCGCCGGTATTTGAGTAGAGCTTTTCGTAAATTTCATTGCGATGATAATTCAGATAAAAACGGCAGTTCTCCGCATGAGCACAGGTCGAGCACTTTTCACCGTGAAACGGCGAATTGGCCGCCCCGTAAGTGGTCAGGCAGCCGATTGCGGAAACCCATTCGACTTTCGATTTCAGCAGAAAATTGATTTTATCAAAATGGTGGCTGGATTTGTGAATCTGCAGCCCGCCGGAGAGTTTTTTGTCACGGTTCCAGCGCCGGTAATAGCTGCTGCCGTGAAAAAGATCGAGTTTTTCGTTGTAGAAAATTCCCTTGATCTCGCCAATTGCCCCGGATTTCACCAGTTCAATCGTCTTGCGGAAACAGGCGTGATAGCGTGAATTGTGCATGGTTACCGCATAGACTTCCGGATTGCGTTTCTGAGCGGCAAGAATTTCTCGGCACTGATTCTCATTGATGCAGAGAGGCTTCTCAACCATACACGAAATCCTGCTGTCCAGTGCGCGGACAATATAGCCCGCATGAGTCTCGTCGGTCGTGGTAATCACGGCAATATCCGGATGCGTTTCCGTAACTGCGGTATCGAACTCTTCCATGCCGTATTGCGGAATTTCCAGATGGTGATAACGCAGGAAGTCCGCCATTTTCGCTCTGTCGCTGTCGAGGCAGGCACAGAATTCATAACCGTCGGCATAGTGTTCCTGCACAGCTTTTACCAACGCTCCCACCCTGACACTTGCGCCTATCAGAAATAAACGTTTCTTCATGATTGGTCTCCCGATTCCTTTCCTGTATTTATTATAACTCCTTCGATGGTACTGGACAAGATTTCAAGTTTATAAAAAAAATGATGTTTATTTATAAAAAATGAAACTTCAATAATCATGCTTCCGCTCCTTGCATATTTTTTCAGGAAAGATTATATTATTTAGAAGGAATAAGCAACTGTGCAGATTTATCATGAAAAAATCTGAAACGCAATTCATCAATTTTCTGGTTGACACTATTGCAAAAATAGAAACAGCGAAAATCAATTTTGAGATGATCCGCGAGACTCCGGATGACTTCAGGCTCAATACCGGACAGGCTTATCATTCACACCACTATCATGAGCTCAAATTAGACCTTAATGAACTGGAGCGCGGTCAATGTCGCGCCGTCCTGGTTGCTCCCCATGTGATGCATGGCTTTACCAGCGGACATATTATCCTCAACTGCAACCGTCTTTCCACCTTCCTCTGCTGCAACTGTTCCGGCAACCTCAGAGTCATCAACATCCCGCTCAGCAAAAATGGCGGCAATCTCTTCAATGATCTCCTGGAGATACTCCTCAATATTCCCCTCACGCCCAGATTTTCTCCCATGCACCGCAGGACGCTCAGCCTGCTCTTCTGCAATCTTCAGATTATGCTCGGAATGCTTACGGAGTCTGACGAAAAGCTTCAAAGTGTCGGCTCCTTGACAGATCAGGCCATCTTTTTCATGGAGCGTCATTACCACCATAGTGACCTCAGCATCAGCTCCATTGCCGAAAATCTCGGAATCTCCCAGCAATACCTCAGCCGCTGCTTCAGGCAGCAATTCCAGATCACGCCGCGGCGGAAGTTGATTGAAATCAGACTTGAACGTGCCCAGCAGCTTCTGCAGTCCGGGCGTTACCTCATCAAAGACATTGCCAAACTATGCGGTTGGAAAAACCAGTTTTATTTCAGCAATGCCTATCGTAAACATTTCGGGCGTCCACCGCGCTCGTGATGTCAGTCGTTTTCCCCTGATATTAAAAAAATCAGGTTGACAGTGCGAAGCTTTGCATCGCCGAAACAGCCTCCTGCTCTCCTCTCATGACTGGTGCGGTTCAGCTGTGCGAGCTGGTCGCCGGAGGCAAAACTCCCGATACGGGCGTGTGCTCTGCTCCGGGGGGCATTTTCACGGCAGATGAAAATGAACGCCGGGAATCAGCGTCAAGAATCGGAAAAACTGCTCAAAACTGCCGAGTTCATGCAATCGGGCATCTTGCTGCAGGTGTTTCCGAACAGCGATAGGATTGCTGTGGAACGTGTGAGACGCCTCTCGGAGATTCCTTATCCGATCAATCGCGAAAACTGGAATTTCACACCGGAAGCGGAGAAGTGCCTGACCGGATATTTCCGGAACAGAAAGGGGGGAATGAAGCAAAAATGAAATCTTTTCATGCCGTATTCTGCAGTTCCTTGAGAGTCGGACTCTCAAAAGGGGAAAGATTCAAGGTCATATCTGTGTCCGGTTGAGTCTCGATTTCGGACGCAATTCGTTTCTGCGGGGCTTCTTCTGGCTGACACGGGCGGATTTGCGTTCCGTATGGACCAATGCCGACGGCCTGCCCGGATTCAATACATGGACCGTCTGGATTTCCGTCAAGATCATCGGTCCGGAATATGTGCCGGATTCAAAGAAGGAAAATAAGATCCTGCCTGATCAGGTCATTCAGACGAAGGAGTAAGGAATCACGGTATCCATGGGTGTGCGGAGGCAGCGGGCGCGCTCATGGGAGAGCCGTGGCGGTCGGATGTTCTCCGGAATATGAAAAATCCTTTTTTTCATGATTTTTTTCCTTCCCGCCCTTGACAAAACGGCTCTTTTCCCTTATAATCAATATACAAAATGATTTTGTATATAATGATTTTATATGAGGAGTTGGAATGGCGGGGCAGGTTTCGTTGAAAAGCATTGCATGCCGTTGCGGCCTTTCCGTATCCACGGTTTCGCAGATCCTGAACGACAAACCGAACAATTTCAGTTCGGAGGAGACCAAGCGCCGGGTGCGGGAAACCGCCCGGGAACTGGGATACCGGACGAATTTCGGATACAAACTCATGCGCGGACAGGAGACGCGGACGTTTGCAATCCTCACCTCGATGCTTCATATGAAAAGCTCCGAGCATATCCGGGAACTGGTCGTCAACCTGATGAGCGAACTCAACCAGCGCAGCTATGCCTCGTATTTTTCCCCGATGGGCTGCGACCTGGAAAAAAATCTGGATGCGGTCCGCGATTTTCTCGTCCGCGGCGTGGAATATTTCATCATACTGGGCACACCGGTCGGATTCCGGGAAATGGAAGCGCTGATCGAGGAGTCTGGAATGCGCCTGATCAGCACCAGCCCGTCGTTCAAGCGCTGTCTGACGGTCGATGTGATTGGCGGAGCCGCGCAGGTCTTCCGCTTTCTTCATGGGAAAGGCGGCGGGGGATTCCGCTTTCTCGGGCTGCCTTTGAGTGACAGCCCGGGTAACGATATCCGTTTCCGGGCTCTCCAGCGCGTCTTTCCTGCTCTGAGCGATGAGGAAATTCTTGCGCGGTACTATCGCTCCCTGCCTGAAATAGACTATGATCCGGACTATTTTAATGACATTCTTTTTGTGCGGGCGAAGGAGACGGTCACGCGTCTGCTGCGCGACGAACCGGGAATCACCGCGCTCGCCTGCCACAGCGACACGACCGCGCTTGCCGCCGCCTCCGTTCTGCTCCGGATGGGAAAAGTGATTGGAAAGGATGTTTTTCTCGGCGGTTTCAACAATGATTTCGCTGTCCGGAACGCGCCGTATCCGATTTCCTCCGTTTCCCACGGCTGGGTGGAGCGGAGCGGGCTTCTGATCGACGCCGCGCTGTCCGAGGGCGAATGCCGGACGATTCTGGAACCTGTGGTTTATCTCAGAACCCTTGAGGAGATGTAATATTTCATCAGGAGATGCATGCATGAAAACATCCAGTTCTCAATATGAAAAAGGACCCCGGCTTGTCGTCCCGCCGCGGATCTACGGCGTTTCCGGATGTGAAACGAGTATTTATTACCGCAATCTGACCTCTGTCATCAATCCGGCCAACTACGCATTCGAGGTGGAATGCGAAAAGGGCCGGATGGATGAGGAACGCTGGCGCTGGACACCGTCCTGTGACGAGTGCGGCACCTTTCCGATCCGGATCTCGATGTGGTCCGATCAGGGGCTGGAGGCGGAAGCCCGGACCGAGATCGTTGTTTCCCCTGCCGACGCCGGAAAAGGCGGGAAGTGCGCATTCCTTTATGTCGGAGCAAGCTGCACGGTTGCGAAGGGACATCCGGAGGCTCTGCAGGAACGTTTTCTGCGCCCCGGCAATCCGGTTGTCACGATGCTGGGATCCCAGGCGCCCGGATATGGAAAACCGCAGCCGGGAGGTCCGGCTGTCGAAGCATACGGCGGATGGTCCTGGAGTTCGTTCTTTCTCAGGGATCGGGTCGAGTTCATCGAAAATGCCGACGGATTGCATCCCCGGCGTCCTTATGATGTCCCGTCCCCGTTCCTTTTCAGGAAAAACGGGGAAACCCGCTTTGATTTCCCGCAGTATATCGAGACTGTCTGCCATGGAGTCATTCCGGATTGCATCCTGTTCGAGCTGGGGGTAAATGGGGTTTTCCAGTGCAGGAGTGACGCCGAATGCGAAAAATTACTGTCGGAACGGATTGCGCTTTACATGAGGAAAATGCTGACGGCATTCAAGGAAGTCGCCCCGGATGCCTGTTACGGTGTTGAGCTGATTCCCGTCGGCTCCTGGAGCCAGGACGGATTCGGAGCGAATTACGGCTGCCAGCAGAGCCGCCGCCGGTGGCTTCTCAATGCGGAAATGATGAATCTCTTTTATCTTGCTCATGCGGAGGAATGGGGATATGAGTGCGTCCCCGCCTATCTGAACGTTGACGGAAGCAGCAATTATCCCGTGAAAATGGAGCCGCGTTTTGCCGGAAGTGACGAAATGGTCGCCCGCGTCTGCAATGCTCTTCATCCGGCGCAGTTCGGGCAATGGGCGGATATGGAATATTACTGGATGAAAAATTACTGGGCATCACGCCTGAAAGGATAGTATTGCCTTGAGGTGGATACCGGTTTGTATCACCTGTGATATGTCCGGTTCCCTGCGACTTTCTGAAAAAGCCGTTCCGATGCGTCAAGGTGATCCGGATACACGGGAAGCAGAAGGATGAACAAAAAAATGCCGTTTCTTGAAATTGATTCCACTGATAATGCGGAGACCGGAAGATGATGAACAAAAGGCACTGTTTTACCTTGATCGAGCTCCTCGTCGTGATTGCGATCATCGCGATTCTGGCAGGGATGCTTCTCCCCGCCCTGAGCCGTGCGCGGGACACCGCGCGCAAGACAAGCTGCATGAACAATTTGAAACAGATCGGAAACGCGATGGTGCAATACGTGAATGATTCCAACGACTATCTTCCGTTTGCATCCGGAGGAACGACGTTTTCCGGCTACTGCAGCACGGATGCTCCCGCATGGTATGTTTCCCTGGCCCCTTATCTCATGACGCAAACGAAAAATTTTTATTCTCTTGCGATCCCTTCCGGCAAAGTGTATGTCTGCCCCGCCGATCAGAGCCGCGTTCCCGGGAACAGTGAAACAAGCACCTATGCCGTTCCCCACAAGGCGTTTACAATCACGGCTGACAAGCAGCTCGTCCGCAGGAAGATCACCGGCTATAAAAACGCCCTGTCACAGATCTGTTTTCTTACCGAGCATTATCCGAATACCTACGGCATGGTGAACTGGCAGGCTGCTGCAACCCTCAAGGTGCAGCACGGGGAAAAGTACAACAATCTTATTTTCATGGACACCCATACCGGTCAGATCACATACGCGGAAATGGTTGCGGGACGTTTCATGTCGGTAAACGATTATAGAGAGCGCTGACGCAGAGCGTGCGGAGCATTGTTTGTGCTTCATCCCTGTTTTGAAAAGAAAGGAAAGGAGAAATTGTCATAAAATGAAACTGGTGTCATCCCTCTTTTTTTGTGCCGTGTGTCTGCTGGCAGTGAACGGCGGAGAACGGGAAGTCAATCCGGAAAAAGCGGAAATTCTTGTGGCGCGCGGCGCGTCCTCTGTGGAAAAAGAGGCCGCACGGGAACTGCGGAAACATCTTGCGCTGATTTCCGGAAAAAGCATTCCCGTCCGCACCGTGGAGACCAATGCGCCGGACGTTTACCATTTCCGGATCGGGTGCAATCCGGGAAAGGAGACGCTGAAGGCGGAGGAGTCCGTCTGGCGCGCGGATGAGTCCGGATGTGTTTTCTACGGCGATCCCGTCCGTCAGGGGGTTTTGACCGCAGTCTATGATTTTCTGGAAAAACAGTTCGGCATCCGCTGGATTGAACCGGGCGACGCGGGTATCGCATACCGGGAGTCGAAAAGCCTCCGGATCCGGACGGGGGAGGGGCGCTGGGATCCCGGCACTCTGCGCAAACGTCTTCTGCGCTCGATGGCGCCGTGGACGGCTTATAAAAAGCAGATTGAAAGCGTGCCGGAAAAATTCCGTATGACGAAGGAGCAGTATGAACGGAAACGCAATGATCTGCTTGTCTGGCTGAAGCGTCAGCGGATGGGGGCGTCCCTTGCTTTCAACTACGGTCACGCCTTCGTCGACTGGTACCAACGCTATTCCAAAGAGCATCCGGACTGGTTCGCCATGCACGAGGACGGCACAAGGACACTGCGGGGAAATTCCGTCTACGGCGCGAAACTCTGCGTCAGCAATCCGGAAGTGGTTGCGCAGGTGGTGAAAAACTGGGCGCGGACAAAGAGCGCTTCCATCAACACCTGTGAAAACGACGGCGGCTACTTCTGCCATTGCCCGGCGTGTCTGAAACTGGATGTCCGGCTTCCCGGCGAGAAGCTCGAGGATCATCTCACCGACCGCTATCTCAATTTCACCAATCGTGTGCTGGCTCTCGCTCAGAAACAGCGTCCGGACGTGGTTGCCGTGATGTATGCCTACAGCTATTACCGCTTCCCGCCGCGCCGCGAAAAGGTGATGCCGAACACGATTCTCGGATTTGTCCCTTCGATGCTCGAACTTGCCGACGCGGAGAAGATGTATCAGCAGTGGCACGCGGCGGGTGCCCAAATGATGTTCCTGCGCCCGAACGACCAGCATGTCAATACCGGTCTTCCGATGGGATTCGAGAAAACGATGTTCGACGCGTTCCAGCTCGGCGTGAAATACGGGATTGTCGGCACGGATTATGACTGCATTCACGGCTTCTGGCCGGCAACCGGAATCGCGGACTACATCCTTGCGCGGGCGCATGTCGATCCCTCGAAACCCTTCGAACACTGGGAGGCGGAATACTGTTCCGCGTTCGGCGCGGCGTCCGATCAGGTCCGGCGCTATTACCGCTACTGGCGCGACAACATCTGGGAGAAACGGCTGTATCCGAAGCGGAAACAGATCATCGAGCTTGGCAAATACGGCAACTTCCGGCGCGGGCTGATGTGGTATCTGGACCGCTACTACAGGATTTCCGATTTTGACGCCGCCGGCCGGATCCTGCGCGAAGCGCAAACGCTTTCCCTCACTCCCCCCGAGCGGGCGCGTCTGGAGAACCTGATCCTTGCCAATACCCATGCGCGGCTTCTCTTCCTTGCCGCGAGCGCGAAAGGCAATGAGAAAACCGATGCGGGAATCCGTCTCTATCGCTTCCGTCTGGAAAATCGCGACCGCCTCAATTTCGAGTGGAACCGCCTGTTTGCGATCGAACAGTATTTCGGAGACTGCGCGGCAGCCAACAGCGCGGCCGCCTATGACGCCTATGACGCCTATCAGGCGCTCCCGATGCTGTGGCGCTTCCAGATCGACCCGCGGGATGCCGGATTGAAGGAGAAGTGGCAGGAGAGTGACGGGCGCCGCATCATGTCCGTCTGGGACCCGATTCAGATCGGGCGCCCCTGGGAGAGTCAGACCTTGAAGTCGATGCATCCGGCGCTGAAGAAACAGCTTGCGAATTACGACGGCGTCGGCTGGTATGGCCTGGTGTTCACGGTCAATCCCGCCTGGCGCTCCTCGGAAATTCTTCTGCACTTCGGCGCGGTGGACGAGTCCGCCGTCGTCTGGGTCAACGGCAGGAAAGCCGGAGAGCGGATCTATCAGAATCCCGATGACTGGAAACAGCCCTTCACGATTTCCATCGGCGATCAGATCGACTGGTCGAAGAAGGAACAGACGCTGGTCGTGCGGGTGCATGACAGCGGCGGGCAGGGCGGCATCTGGAAACCTGTCGCACTGGTGAAACAGAAATGCACTTCACAAACGTCAAAATGAACTGTCCCCGTGCAGAAGACGCGCTCATATCGGGGATCCCTCCTGCGGCGACCGGCTTGCGCAGCTTCGCGCGCAGAATTTATTGTTGCGCAGCTTCGCGCGCAGAATTTATTGTTGCGCAGCTTCGCGCGCAGAATTTGTTTCGCCTGCGGCGACCAGCTTACGCAGCTGGACCGCGCAAGGGTCAGCGACCCTTGACCCCGAGAAGAATGCTCGCGCATTCTTCCGTTTCCGCCCGGATACGGGCGGGATCTGGATCGCGGCTGGACTTGAAAGAAGTGCACGAAGCTTTTTGCGGTGCGGAGCATCGCATTATATTTTTTTAATACATAAAAGAAAGGGTGAAAGTATGAAAAAACTGCTGTTGGGAATGCTGGTTTCAGCGACATGGATTCTGGCGGCGCAGAATGCGGAGAATCTCGTCCGGAATCCCGATTTTCAGCCGCCGCTCTGGAAGGAGTGGCACTGCAACGCGCCGAAGAATTTTCTTGCGGAAAAGGATGGTGAGCGCAATGTGATTGTCATCAAAGGCAATACACCGGCGAAGGGGTTCCAGCGGATCATCCAGACATACCGGCAGCTGAAAGGCGCCGATCTTGCCGGACGCGAAATCACATTGAGCTTCGACGCGAAAGCGGAAAAACTCTCCGGAAACGTGAGTTTTGCCATCCGTGAGATTGATGCCGCGGGCAAAAGCCTGCGCTACCAGACGATCAAACTTACGAAATACGACCAGCATGACTGGAAGAATTATACGAAAACGTTCAAATTGAGCCCGAAAACCGATGCAATCGCGCTGCATGTCACGGCGGATTATCTGGATGGAGAGGATTCCTTCCGGTTTGCCAATCTGAAACTGACCATGCAGCCCGCCGGAAAGTGAGTGCCCGCGCCTTTTAAAAAAAAATCTGCGCGCGAAGCTGCGCAATTAAAAAAAATTGCGCCAGCAATTTTGATTCGTGCTCTCCTCTCAGTCCTGCCGCGGTCCAGCTGCGTAAGCTGGTCGCACGAAGTGCGAAATAAAAAAAGCGCGGTCCAGCTGCGCAAGCTGGTCGCCGGAGGCGAAATCCCCCGGATAGGGGAGGGGGGACCGGAAACGGAAGAATGCGTGAGCATTCTTCTCGGGGTCAAGGGTCGCTGACCCTTGCGCGGTCCAGCTGCGCAAGCTGGTCGCCGGAGGCGAAATCTCCCCCCCCGGGGGCGTTCATTCTGCCGCGAGAGCAGCTGCCGCTTCCCGGAGGAGCTGCTGTGTTTCCTCCCAGCCGATGCACGGGTCGGTGACAGAGATGTCAGGGGAGGGGAGTTTGCCGGGGGAGAGCTTCTGGCTTCCCTCGCGGAGGCAGCTTTCGAGCATCACGCCGACGATTGCCGTTTCTCCGGCGCACTTCCGGCGGATCACATCGCGGAAGACGACGCTCTGTTTTTTCGGGTCTTTTCCTGAATTCGCGTGACTGCAGTCGATGACGACGCGTTCCGGCAGATGCGCGTTCCGGAGGCGTTCCCGGAGTTCCGCGACCCGGACCGCGTCATAATTCGGTCCGGAGCTTCCGCCGCGCAGAACCACATGGCAGAAGGGATTTCCCCGTGTCCGGAAAATGCCAGTGTGCCCGTTTTCCAGCACGCCGATGAAGCTGTGGGGACTGCGCGCCGTGGCGACCGCGTCGATGGCCGTCTGAAAATCGCCGTCGGTGGCGTTCTTGAATCCGACCGCCATCGGGAGGCCGCTGGCGAGCTGGCGGTGCGTCGGGGCCTCCGTGGTGCGCGCGCCGATCGCCGCCCAGGTGATCGTGTCCTCCAGATACGCCGAGATGACGGGGTCGAGCATTTCCGTCGCCGCCGGCACGCCGAGGATGGCGATTTTCACGAGGAGTTTCCGCGCGGTCGCGATGCCTTTTTCGATGTCATACGCTCCGTTCAGATCCGGATCGTAGAGCAGTCCTTTCCAGCCGAGAGTCGTGCGCGGCTTTTCAAAGTAGACACGCATGATGACGAAGAGGGCGTCTCCGAGTTCCGCGCAGAGCGCCTTCAGGCGTTTCGCATATTCCAGCGCGGCGTCCGGGTTGTGGATGGAGCAGGGGCCGACGATCGCCATCAGACGTTTCGAGCGCCCCCGCAGAATGTCGAACACCGCGCGCCGCGCTTCCGCCACGGAAACGGCGTCCTCTTCCGGAAGCGGGATTTCCGTCCGGACCGTTCCGGGCGTGCTCAGCATCGAACAGCTTGCGATATTGACACTTTCACGCAGCATTGGAGACGCCTCTCCGGAGCGCGCGGATCAGGGTTGCGACTTTTTCCGTCCGTTCTGCGAGCGTCCCTTCGCCGAACATCGGGCGGATCGCCGCGGAACCGACCACCACGCCGTCGGCGTGTTCCGCGACCGCGCGCGCCGTCGTCTCACATGCGATGCCGAATCCCGCGACGACCGGGACGGGCGACATCGCGCGCAGCTCCTTCAGGCGTTCCGCCAGTTCCGGCGGAAGCTCCGTCCGCTCGCCGGTCACGCCGCATACGGTGACATAGTAGACGAATCCGCTCGCATTGCGCAGAATCTCTTCCGCGCGCGCACGGCTGGTTGTCGGAGCGATCAGCGGAATCGGATGGAGTCCGTGTCCGGCGCAGAGTTTCCGGAGTTGTGCGCCCTCCTCCAGCGGCACGTCCACGGCGAGAATGCCGTCCACGCCGATGGTTTTCAGCTTTGCGCAGAGCGCCTCCAGTCCGTAGTTGAGCATGACGTTGGAGTAGCTGAAAAGGATCAGCCCCGTTTCCGGATAATCGTTCCGGATGCGTTCGGCCATGTCGAGAATTTTCGTGAGCGTGACCCCGTTTGCGAGTGCAGCCTGCGACGCCTTCTGAATCGTCGCCCCGTCGGCGATGGGATCGGAGAAGGGGACGCCCAGCTCGATGATGTCCGCGCCGGAGTCGATGCTTTTCCGGATCAGCGTTTCGCTTGTTTCCATGTCCGGGAAGCCGCAGGAATTGAAGATGACCAGCGCGCGGCGTTTTTCCGCCTTGCAGCGCTGAAAGATGTTCTGAAGTCTGTCCATGATGTTCAGCCTTTCCGATGGAGTTCTTTGTAGTGCCGGACGCTGTCCATGTCCTTGTCGCCGCGTCCGGAGAGGTTGATGATGACAATGCCGTCATGCGGATAACGCTTCGCGTTTCTGATTCCCTGCGCGACGGCGTGCGAGGATTCCAGCGCGGGAATGATCCCTTCGAGACGCGAGAGAAGATCAAACGCTTCGACAGCCTCGTCATCGTTGATCGTGACATATTGCGCCCGCCCGCTGTCGGCGAGAAAACTGTGCTCGGGCCCGACGCCGGGATAATCGAGCCCGGCGGAAACCGAATGGGTCTCCAGAATCTGCCCGTCCGCATCCTGAAGAAGATAGGTTCTGCATCCGTGAAGAATGCCGGACCGTCCGCCGCAGATGCTCGCCGCGTGTTTTCCGCTTTCGATGCCGCAGCCGCCCGCCTCGACGCCGGTCAGCGCGACCTGGTCGTCATGGAGGAAGCCCGCGAAAATTCCCATCGCGTTGCTGCCGCCGCCGACGCAGGCGATGACCTCGTCGGGAAGGCGTCCGGTCTTTTCCAGACACTGTCTGCGCGCCTCTCGCCCGATCACCGACTGGAAGTCCCGGACGATCTCCGGATACGGGTGCGGCCCCGCGACCGTGCCGATGACGTAGAAGGTGTCCTCACAGCGCGCGGTCCATTCGCGGATCGCCTCGTTCATTGCGTCCTTGAGCGTGGCGGAACCGTCCGTGATCGCGCGCACCTTCGCGCCGAGCACCTCCATGCGTTCGACATTCGGCGCCTGGCGCTTCACGTCGAGCGCGCCCATGAAGACCTCGCACTCCATGCCGAACAGCGCGGCGGCGGTTGCGCTCGCCACGCCGTGCATTCCCGCGCCGGTTTCCGCGATGATGCGTTTTTTGCCCATATGCCGCGCGAGGAGCGCCTGCCCGATCGCGTTGTTGATCTTGTGCGCGCCGGTGTGGTTCAGATCCTCGCGCTTGAGATAGATTCGCGCTCCGCCGCAGTGTTCCGTCAGGCGGCGCGCAAAGTAGAGCGGAGATTCCCGCCCCACATAATCCCTGAGCAGTCCGGCGAGTTCCTCCTGAAACGCCGGATCGCGTTTCGCCTTTTCATATTCCCGTTCCAGTTCGTGCAGAGTCTCCATCAGTGTCTCCGACACGAACTGCCCTCCGTAGATTCCGTAATGGCCGTTCATTATTCCGCCTCCCTGATATGGTTGAACAACATTGTGATTTTTTCCTTTGACTTGATTCCGGGCGCCTCCTCGACGCCGCTGGCAAGATCAAGGCCCGCCGGGTTCACTTTCTTCAGCGCCTCCGGAGCGTTTCCCGGCGTGATCCCGCCCGCGAGCATGACGCATTTGCGTCTGGCAAGTTTCGCGGCAAGTTCCCAGGAGGAACGTTTGCCGGACCCCCCTTCCGCCGCGTCCGCGACGATCCGTTCCGCCGGGTAATCCGCGTAGAAGTCCACATCCGTCTTCTGTCTGAGATGCGCCGCCTTCCAGACGCAGACTCCTTTGTCCCTGAGTTGTTCCGCGTATTCCGGCGCTTCGTTTCCGTGGAGCTGCACGATGTCGAGCGCTCCGGCTTTCACGGCAGCAAGGATGTTTTCAAGCGAAGCGTCCGCAAATACGCCGACCTTCCGCACATGCTCGGGAAGGTCCTTTGTGAGTTCCGCGAGACGCTCCGGCGCGACATAACGTTTTGAAGACGGCACAAGGACGAAGCCGACATAGTCCGCGCCTGCCCCGGCTGCCGCAAGCACGTCTTCGTGCCGGGTGAGCCCGCAGATTTTGATTTCGTATCGCCGGATCACGTATTTCATCGGATCAGCTCCCCGAGTTTTCCGCCCGGATCGTCCGCGCGCATCAGCGTTTCCCCGCTCAGGACTCCCGCCGCGCCCGCTTCGCGCAGAACGTCAATGTCCGCGCGTGTCCGGATCGCGCTTTCCGCACTCGGAATGCGGTCCGCGGGAATCGAGCCGATCAGACTCTGTGTGC
>CASEFP010000157.1 GCA_949287225.1 uncultured Lentisphaeria bacterium | reverse complement strand
ATAAGCGGCAGGAAGATCGGAAGTGAAAAGGATATTTCTGATGAGCCTGTTCCTTATCCGGCGCTCGATTTTTAAATATGGTTTAGGTTGATGAATACGGAGAAAAAAGTCATCTGGCGGGAAGGCGGTATTTCTATACCGTTGCTTTTTTTCTTTTGTATTCTGTTTTATAATCCCACCTTGTTTTTTATGCCTTCCACGCCATCGTATATGGCTTTTTTCCCCGCCGGAGTATTCAGTCTTCTGGCAATCGCTTTCGTTTTTTTGAAGCCGGATTCTTTCATTCCCACTGTTCGGGGAATGAATCCTTGTGCCTGTCTGGCGCTTGGTCTTTTTACATTGATTGCTTTGATCCAGTATTTTCAGCATCCTGAGTATCGTTTGATCCATCTTGCGGAATGTCTGGTGTGGATTTCCGTCCCCTTCTGTGTTTTTGTATTTTATTCCGTATTTCGAAAGACGCTCTTTCCATTTCTGGCTCTGTTCAGTGTCTGGCAGATGATCTTCTGTGTTCTTCTTTCCCGTGACCGCGGGATCTGGGGAATTACGGGAAACATCAACTTCACTGCGGCGCTTCAGCTTCTCTGTGTGCCGTTTCTGCTTTATTACGGATACCGTTTTTTGCATGAGGGGAAGAAATTCTCCCGGCGAATATCCGTGCTGCTGCTTTCTCCTGTTGCTGTATGCGGCATTCTGATCTTTCTCAACTGCAGTTCGCGCGGGGCGTTTCTGGGATTGTTCTGTGTTTCCCTGCTTTTCCTCTTTCTGCATCTTCCCAATCGCGGCCGCCGGATTCTGTTTTATGTCTGTCTTTTCTGTTTGATTTGCGGAACGCTGCTTTTTCTTCGTTACGGCCTTGACCGCTTCAGTTCTCTTGCGGCGAATGAGGACCGGCCGTATTTTTATATGGGTACGGTGCGGATGATTGGTGATTTTCCGCTGCTCGGTGTCGGCGGCGTCTCTTTTGAAAATGCCTTTGTCAAGTATAAGCCGCCGGAGTATTTTTTCGCGCGTTATGCAACGGACCGCATCAACCACCCGCACAATCAGGAATTGTTCATGCTTTCCTCTTTCGGGATTTTTGCCTATCTTGCCTGGATTTTCCTGCTTTATGTCCCGGTGATTCTGCTGCTGCTCCGGATCTGGCGCGGGGAAAAGGTCGATCTGGAAATAAAAATCTGTCTGTTTGTATTTCTCTGTTGCGTGCTTCATTCCCAACTGGACATGATTTTTTATTTTTTCCCGACCTACCTGATCATGCTGATGATGCTGGGACTTTTCTGGCATGAGGCGTTCCGGAAGGGAAATGTTTCCGTTGCGCTGCCTCGGAAGCCGGTTTCCATGCTCTTGCGCCTTTCAGGGCTTCTGGTGCTTTTTTTCGCATGTTTTTCTGTCGCAAAGCCGATCTATTCCTCCTGGATGACATGGCGCCTGATGAGCGCTTCGATGTCCCGCGCGGAACGTCTGATGCTCATCCAGCGCATCAGTGCGTTTGCACCGGATGAATATAAACAGAACTATGCGCTTATGGTTCTGGCGGAAAACCTGAATGCTCCGGACGTTGTTTTGAAGGTAAGCAATATCATGCTTGGTTCCCATATTCCGAATTACGGGCACATCCATTTCTTACGGGGCACGGCTTTCGCACGGCTCGGCCGTCTTCCGGAAGCCTACGAGTCCTATCGCATCGACAGCGAAAACTATCCCTTAACCGTCCGGCCTTATCTCCGAATGATTACCGTTGCCAAACTGATGGGACGTAATGACCTTCTCCCTTCCCTGGAGGCGGCGCTGAACGAACGGCTGAAGCTGCGTGAGATCAATCCGCGGATGCTGGAGGCGATCCGGAAAGATCCGTTTTATGATATGCGTCCGTGGTGGATCCCCGAGGAGGAGGGTGGTCCCGGGGGATATGTTACATTTCCGGACGGCAGAAAAGTGCGCTGGGACTGACAAGGAAGAAAAAACCATGTTTCAGACTTCCGGAAAAGCCGATCTCGCGTTGCGCAGAAACCATGTGAATCCTCTGGATTCCTTTTCCTCGCGCTGTCTCAGATTTTTTTGTGATCTGCCCTTGTATCTGCTGGGATTTCCCCGTCGCGGAAAAGAGCCGTCCAGACCGAAGCGAATTCTCCTTGTCGCCGCTGCATATCTCGGCGACACCTTCTGGATGCTCCAGATGATTCCATGGCTGCGGACCATGTTTCCGGATGCGGAACTTCATCTGATGGGACGATCATTCTCCAGGACTCTTTTTCATTCTCTGGTTCCTGATGAGTTCCTTCATATCACAAGCGTTCTGGTCAGCGACAGGCAAAGGGAAAAGGTGTCCATCCGCGCGATTCTCGCTGAGGCGGACAACATCCGGCGCACGGTGAATCCCGATCTTGTTTTTGATCTGATGAGCAATCGCTATACGGCTCTTTTCTGCCGCAGGATCGGCGCATACAGCGTCGGCGCGTCCATCGCGGGACATTTTACCGTGCTTTTTTCTTTTCTTGTTGATTTGAAACCACTGTCCCGGGCTCATCTGATCTGTCGTCCAAGGGCAATTATCCGCCCTTATGTCACGGGAGAGGGAATTTCCGATGTTCCGCCCGCGGATATTCTCCCGGTTGTTCCGAAATTTTCCAGAGAAGAGATTTTCAATCGCCTCGGTATTCCTTCCGATGCAAAAACTGCCCTGATCTTCCCTGGCGCGGGATGGAAGGCAAAGTGCTGGAAACCGGAACGTTACCGCACACTGGCACGCTATCTTGCCGACAACGCCTTCCGTGTTTTCGTTGCCGGAAGCCTGGAAGAAAAGGGGCTCTGCGAACTGGTTGCGGACCACATGCCGAATGTCTCCATCCTGACTGACAATTTTGATGAGACTGTTTCTCTGATGCAGCATTGCGCTTTCTGCGTCGGGAACGATTCCGGCCCGCTTCATCCGGCGGCGGCGTTCGGAACCCCCTGCGTCGTGCTTTTCTGTCAAACCGGTCCGCGCTTTTCCGCTCCGCTCGGGCGCAATGTCACCATACTGCATTCCTCATGTCCCTGCTACTCGGATGACACGAAATACTGCATGAACAAAGTCCGCCTGACCTGCTCCCGGCCGGAATGGATGAACATCTCCTGCGAACAGGTGTTTCAGGCGCTCCGGAACTATGACGCAACCCTTGCGGATCCCGTGCAGTGGCTTCGGGAACACGGGGAAACACCTGCCTCATGATCCGTGCACGCTTATTCATGCCCGGCAGGCATGGGAAAGTATAGAAAAGAAGTATTTGCCTTTTTCCTTTCCGCAGTTAAATTGTTTTGCGTCGTCGGGAAATTTCCCGGAAAACGGAAACGAAACAGGCGGAGGAACCACAAATGCGGCACGTGTTATGGTTGATTGTTGCGGCGGCTTTGTCCGCCCTCCCTCTTCACGCACAAAAGCAAAGGACAAAAGTCATGGACAACAAAATCATCGGACAGGACCTGAAACTCGAACAGGCGTGGGACAAGACATTTCCGAAAAGCGATCAGGTGAAACACCGGAAGGTGACGTTCGTGAACCGTTACGGCATTACGCTTGCCGCGGATCTTTACGAGCCCCTGAAAGCAGACGGCAGATTCGCGGCAGTCGCCGTGAGCGGCCCGTTCGGCGCGGTCAAGGAGCAGTGCAGCGGCCTCTACGCGCAGACGCTCGCCGAACGCGGATTTCTCACGATCGCGTTTGATCCTTCGTTCACCGGCGAAAGCGGCGGAACGCCCCGCAGGATCGCCTCGCCCGACATCAGCACCGAGGATTTTCAGGCGGCGGTCGATTTCCTTTCCACACAGAAAAACGTCGATCCGGAGCGGATCGGCATTCTCGGCATCTGCGGCTGGGGCGGATTCGCCCTGAACGCCGCCGCGCTCGACACCCGGATCAAGGCCACCGTCGGCATTACGATGTACAACATGAGCCGCGTCACCGCGAACGGCTACTTCGACGCGGACAACAGCGAAAAGGCCCGTCACGAAATGCGGCAAAAGCTCAACGCACAGCGTACGAAGGAATACGCGCAGGGCTTTTATGAACAGGCCGGCGGCGTGATCGAGCCGCTTCCCGCCGATGCGCCGCAATTTGTCAAAGACTATTACGACTACTACAAAACGCAGCGTGGCTATCACAAACGCTCCGGGAACTCCAACGACGGCTGGACCGTCACCGGAACCATGTCGTTCCTGAATCAGCCGATTCTCGCCTATACGAAGGAAATCCGCTCCGCCGTTTTGCTGATCCATGGGGAAAAAGCCCATTCGCGCTATTTCAGCGAGGATGCTTACCGCGATATGACCTCCTATACCGGTTACCGCGCCAACAAGGAGCTGATGATCGTTCCCGGCGCTTCCCATACCGATCTCTACGACGGCGGTGGAAAAAATGCGATTCCCTTTGATAAAATCGAACAGTTCTTCCGGCAGCATCTGAAGAAGTGAGGGTGTCTTTTGCCGTTCCGGATTCGGCGGGACGGCAAATGCCCGTTTGCTATTTTGAAAAAACGCATTACATTGTTTCCCGATAGGAGTTCCGGGTGTCGTGCATTGCGAACCGGGCAGAATACAAACACCTTCAACGGGAGGAAAAAATGAGCGGAAAGAAAATTGTATGCATGATGGCCTGTGCGGCGGTTTCCCTGTTCGGAACTTTCGCGGCGGAACCGACGGTGCCGCGTGTTTCGGCCCGGCCGGGAAAAATCCTGATCGCGTATTATTCGTGGAGCGGAAACACCCGCTTTGCTGCGGAACAGATTCAGAAGGCTACCGGAGGGACGCTCTTTGAGATCAAACCCGTAAAGGCGTATCCGAAGGATTACAAGGCATGTGTCGATCTGGCGCGGAAGGAGTGTCCCGCCGGTTTCAAGCCCGCGCTTGCTTCCAAAGTCAGCGACATGACGAAATATGAGGTCGTTTTCGTCGGCACGCCGAACTGGTGCAGCACGATGGCGCCGCCCGTCAGGAGTTTTCTTGCCTCTTATGATTTCAGCGGAAAAACCGTGATCCCGTTCGTGACGCACGGCAGCGGCGGCATGGCGAACTGTGAAAAGGATATCCGCAAAGTCTGCCCGAAGGCGAAGTTCGGAAAGGGCGGCGCATTTGCCGGGAAGAGTGTCCGGAGTGCAGGCTCCGCTCTGAAAAACTGGCTCAATGAAGTGATTGCAGTCGAAAAATAGGTTCTGACATTCCACCCCATCCTGCCAATTTTCCCCGTTTCCCCTCCGCTTCGCCACAGGGGAACGGTGGGAAATTCATTCTGAAACGCGGTTTCAAAGCCGCAGATGCGATGCTTTCCCGGCAGGGTGTGCTGTTCGAACATGACATCCGGAACTCTATTTCATGTTTTCCGGTTCGACGGCGATGTTCCAGAGATAGTGCCAGATCGTTTTGACGAGCACGAAGAGATCGTGACTCTCGATGATGACCGCGTAGTTTTCCTTGACCGCTGAAATGACGGCGATTTTTTCGTCGTAGATGTAAAGGCCGGCGATGTCTTCACTGATCGGGTCGGGCAGGTAGCGGACACGCCGCAGATTTGCCTCGCCTGGCTGCATATAGTCCAGCGGGATCTCTTTGGACGGGTTCCGGATCGCGTTGGACCAGATGCCGCGCGCGATCCTCCGGCGGTAGAATTCCGCCAGATACTGCTCCGTGTTCCGTTCAAACATCTCCTTCACCGAACCGAAATAGAAATATTCGCCGGACTTGACGTTGAGCAGTCCCTCGTCGACCTCATACTGTGCCTCCGGTCCGCTGTAAAAATGGATGCGGGGCCGCCGCGTGCCGCCGAGAAAGAGCTCCCGCAGTCCGGGGAGGGCGGCGTCGAGCGCCGTTCTGCGGCGCTTTTCGATTTCGAGAAGGTTGGCGGGGTCTTCCGCGCAGAACCGTTTGCGTCCGCCCGAAAAACTCTCCGAGACCAGATGCCTTGCTTTCAGCACATCGAGCACGTCGTAGACTGTCGGATGCTTGAATCCTGTGTGCTTCGCCAGTTCGATCGCCGACGCTGAACCGAGCTGGAGCAGCGAAAGATAGACTTTTGCCTGTCTGCCGTTCATGCCGAGTTCCGCAAGCTGTTCGATGAAATTCATTCATGCCTCCTTTGAGAGAATAATGTCGTAAAAAAGCGACATTTTTTATTTTTCTTTCATCGGTTGATTTTCCTCTCTTTTCCTCTATAATAACCCTGTTTTGTAATTTTTCATCGACATAAATAAGGAAAAAGAGGAAAATTCTCTCCCGCACTCCATTGCCGGGCGGGGACGGAATTTCTGAAAACGGGGCTGCTTCATGACTTTTTTTGCATTTGTTCTGGTGTTTGCTTCGGTGTTTCTGCACGTGGCATGGAATTTCATTTCCAAGCGTTCCAAGCCGTTCCTGGCGTTCTACATGCTGATGTCCGGAACCGCCGCGCTGATCTGGCTGCCTTTTTTTCTGACATCGGATTTGCGGATTGCCGAACTGCCGCCGTATTTTTTTGTTTTTTTCCTGGGGAGCGTCGCCGCCGAAGTCCTGTATGTCGCGGGACTCGCGTATGCCTACAGAAAGAGTGACATTTCGCTGGTGTATCCGCTGGTGCGGGCGATTCCGGTTCTGCTGGTTGCCGCCGTTACGATTCTGTTCGGGCTAGGGAAAACGCCGGGGCCTGCTGCGCTTCTCGGGATGGTGGTCATTACCGCCGGATGCATTCTGATGCCGCTGAAGGCGTTCGGCGACTTCCGCCTGTCCAACTACCGGAGCAAGGTGATCGTCTTCATTCTTCTCGGCGCGATCGGGACGACCGGCTACACGATTCTGGACAGCGAGGCGCTGGCCGTGATCCGTCAGACGGTGCAGCGCAGCAGCGTCTTTGATCTCCTGACCTACCTGTTCATGATTGAATCCGGCCTGACCGTCGGGCAGCTCTTTTTTGTCGTTTCGATCCGGGAGGAACGCGAGGCATTCCAGGGATTGTTTCTGCGTTCGTTCCAGCCGATGCTCGCGGGAGTATGCAGCTCCTGCGCCTACGGACTGATTCTCCTTGCGATGGCATACGTGACGAACGTCAGTTATATTCAGGCCTTCCGCCAGATGAGTCTGCCGATCGGTTTTCTGGCCGGGGTGCTGATTTTGAAGGAACCGCACAGCGCGCCGAAAATTACGGGAATCATCCTGATTGTCGCCGGACTGCTTCTGGTTTCTCTCGGGTGACGCTCTTTTCAACTCTTTCTGTATGAAGCATTTTTCCGGAAACGCTTTCCTGCGCTGTATCTTTCCGCGGCAGTATTGGTATAAGGTGGTATGATTTGAGTGTATTGTTTAATATTTCACAGATAATAATATTATAAAAACAGTTTTTTGTTAAAAAAATCACAATGCTGTCTTGAAAAAATCCAGAAAGGCTGTATTTTAAACGGAACAAAAAAAGAAAAACAGCTCTTTCCCTTCCGGAAGGTCCGGAAAAGAGAGGGTTCAAACATTGAAGGGAGTGCTTACTTATGAGAAAAGTCAAGGCAGCAGTGAAAGCGGAAAAACCGGTTCCGGCCCCGGCCCCGACCAAGGAAGAACTCGAAGCGCAGCAGCTTGCGGAGCTCGACAAGACCATCGAGACCGTGAAGGAAGCCCAGCGTAAATTCGCGGAATTCACGCAGGAACAGGTCGATGCGATTTTCCGCGCCGGCGCTCTCGCGGCGAACAACGCCCGGATCGAGCTTGCAAAGATGGCGGTCGAGGAGACCGGCATGGGCGTGGTTGAGGACAAGGTCATCAAGAACCATTTCGCTTCCGAGTACATTTATCACAAATACCGTGACATGAAGACCTGCGGCATCCTGGAGCACGACCAGGCGCTCGGCGTGGACACGGTCGCCGAACCGCTCGGCCTGATCGCCGGCATCGTTCCGACCACCAATCCGACCTCGACGGCGATTTTCAAATCCCTGATCGCCCTTAAAACAAGAAACGGCATCATCTTCAGCCCGCATCCGCGCGCCAAGAAGTGCACGATCGCGGCGGCGAAGCTCGTGCTGGACGCGGCGGTCAAGGCGGGCGCTCCCGAGGGCATCATCGGCTGGATCGAGGAGCCGACCGTGGCGCTCAGCCAGCGCCTGATGAGCCACCCCGACGTCAACGTGATCCTCGCCACCGGCGGCCCCGGCATGGTGAAGGCGGCCTACTCGAGCGGCATTCCCGCACTGGGCGTCGGACCGGGCAATACGCCGGTCATCATGGACGAAACCTGCAACATCGAGCTGGCGGTCAGCTCGGTCCTCCAGAGCAAGACCTTCGACAACGGCATGATCTGCGCTTCGGAACAGTCCGTCACCGTGGTTGAAGAGGTTTATGAGGAGGTCAAGGCCGAATTCGTCAAGCGCGGCGCCTACGTTCTCAAGCCCGACGAATGCGAGAAGGTCGGCAGGACGATCTTTGTCAACGGCAGACTCAATGCCGCGATTGTCGGACAGGCCGCAAGCAAGATCGCCGCAATGGCCGGCGTCAAGGTGCCCGAACGCACCAAGGTGCTGATCGCCGAGACCGAAGGAGTCGGACCGGATTATCCGTTCTCCCGCGAAAAACTCTCTCCGGTTCTGGCGCTCTACAAGGCGAAGGATTTTGATTCCGCGCTCGAAAATGCGCGCGCTCTGCTGAACTTCGGCGGACTCGGCCATACCAGCGTGCTTTACACCAAGAAAACCAACATCGAACGCATTCAGAAGTTCGGACATCTGATGAAGAGCTGCCGCACATTGGTCAACATGCCCTCCAGCCAGGGCGCGATCGGCGACATTTTCAACTTCAAGCTCGAGCCCTCCCTGACGCTCGGCTGCGGCTCCTGGGGCGAAAACTCCGTCAGCGGAAACGTCGGCCCGAAACACCTGCTCAACATCAAATCTATTGCACAGCGGAGAGAAAACATGCTTTGGTTCAGAGTGCCCCCGAAAATCTTCTTCAAATACGGCTGCATGAAGGAAGCCTTCACGGAACTCGAGGGCAAGAAGCGCGCGTTCATCGTGACCGACGGCTTCCTCTTCAACAGCGGCGTCCTCAAGGAACCGCTCCAGTATCTGGAAGAGCTGGGCATTCAGGCGGACATCTTTGCCGAAGTCCTGCCCGACCCGACCCTCGGAACCGCGAAAAAAGGCGTGGACCGCATGAACACCTTCAAGCCCGACCTGATCATCGCCGTCGGCGGCGGCTCCCCGATGGACGCGGCGAAGATCATGTGGCTGATGTATGAGCATCCCGAAATCAAGTTCGAGGACATGGCGATGCGCTTCATGGATATCCGCAAGCGTATCTTCAAATTCCCGAAACTCGGCTCCAAGGCGGAACTCGTCTGCATTCCGACCACCTCCGGAACCGGTTCGGAAGTGACCCCGTTCGCCGTGATCACCGACGAGACCACCGGAAACAAATACCCGCTGGCGGATTATGAGCTGACCCCGAGCATGGCGGTCATCGACACGCGCCTCGTGATGAACATGCCGCCGCGCCTCACCGCGTATTCCGGCATCGACGCGCTGGTTCATGCGCTCGAGGCCCGTGTCTCGGTGCTTGCCACGGAGTTCACCGACGGTATCGCGCTCGAGGCCGCGCGCCTCGTCTTCAAATACCTGCCGATCGCCTACTCCAACGGACCGCGCGACCTCCGCGCAAGAGAGCAGATGCACCACGCCTCCGCGATGGCCGGCATGGCGTTTGCAAATGCCTTCCTCGGCGTCTGCCATTCCATGGCGCACAAACTCGGCGGCGAGTTCCATGTGCCGCACGGACTGGCGAACGCGCTGCTCATCAGCTACGTGATCCGCTACAACGCGACGGAGAAACCGGTCAAGCAGGGCACCTTCCCGCAGTATGACCATCCGCACGCGAAGGAGAGATATGCGCAGATCGCCGACTACCTCAAGCTCGGCGGAACCACCGCGGATGAGAAGGTCGAGAAGCTGATCGCCGCGATTGAGGATCTGAAGGCGAAGGTCGGCATTCCGAAGTCCATCAAGGAGGCCGGCGTGCCCGAGAAGGAGTTCCTCGCCGTGATCGACACCCTCAGCGAAAAGGCGTTCGACGATCAGTGCACCACGGCGAACCCGCGCTATCCGCTGATCACCGAGATCAAGCAGATGTATCTCGACGCATATTATGGAAAATAAACTCTGATTTGAGTTTGAAAGTTGAAAGTATTGCAGTATCTTATCAGAAAAGGATGCTGCAATGCTTTTTTTTGTCTTTTTGCCGATAGGAGATGAAGGGATTTTATGGCGAAACCGAGAATTGTGATTTGCATCGGAAGCTCATGCTTTTCGCGCGGGAACACGAAGAATGTCGAGACCGCGGAGAAATACCTGGAGGAGAACGGCTACAAGGACGAGGTCGATGTGGATCTCTCCGGCTCGCTCTGCCAGGGCCGCTGCGCCGACGGGCCGATCGTCGTGATCGACGACCGCGTCTATACGAAGGTCGATACCGGCCTGATGCTGGACCTGCTCCGGCAGGCGCTTCCGCCGAAGAAACTCAAATAACAGCACGCCGCAGCGTTCGCGCGGGGATGCCGCCGCAGGGATGGGATCGCGGCGTTTCCGGAACGCCGGCGGCAACGAAATGGAGAGGATCATGAATCATAATTTTCCCGTATTCACGACGGACAACGAATGTCAGGACTGCTACAAATGCGTCCGGCACTGCCACTGCAAGGCGATCCGGATCGTCAATGCGCGCGCGGCGGTCATTCCGGAGCTCTGCGTCTGCTGCGGCACCTGCGTGAAGGTCTGTCCCGCGCACGCGAAGAAAATCCGTTCCGACCTGAGCCGTCTCCGTTTCCTGCTCGAAAACAAGGAAGTGCTCTACGCGTCCGTCGCACCGAGTTTTGTCGGATATTTCAAGGGGGTTTCGATCAACCGTCTCGCGGGAGCGCTCCGGAAGCTCGGATTCGCCGGCGTCTCCGAAACCGCGCTGGGAGCCGAGCTTGTCAGCGCCGAGACCGGGCGGATCGTAAGGGAGAGCGACCGCAAACTCTTCATTTCGAGCGCCTGTCCCGCCTCCGTCGACTACATCCGGAAATACGCTCCCGAATACACAGATTGCATCGTTCCGGTTGTTTCGCCCGTGATGGCGCACGCCAAACTCCTGAAACGGACCTACGGAGATCATATCAAGGTGGTCTTTTTCGGCCCCTGCGCGGCGAAGAAGAACGAGGCGGACCGTTCGCCGGATGTCCTTTCGCTCGCCGTGACGTTCGAGTCGCTCCGCAGTCTGCTGGAGGAAAAGGAGATCCGCCTTGACGAGGTGGAGGACGCGGTTCTCGCGCCGAAAGCCGCCGAGGAGGGACGCGCCTATTCGCTCGAGGGCGGCATGAACGATACGCTCCGGGGCAACGATCCGGACATCCGCTATGTGGCGGTTTCGGGGCTTGCGAACATCGGGCGGCTGCTTTCTGGTTCCGCGCCGCTGAACGCGCACGGCGGAAAGAAGATTTTCATTGAGTGCCTTGCCTGCCATGGCGGCTGTGTGAACGGCCCGGTGATGCCGGAGGACGGTTCCGATCTTGAAACGCTGATGAATACGATGGACCTCTCCGCGTCCGCCTCGAGCCTCGGCCGCGCAAAGGAGGTCGAGATGGAGGAGAAGCCCGACCGGGATGTGCCCGCGCGGAAGACTCCCACGGAGGCGGAAATCGTCGCCGCGCTCGAGACCGTCGGCAAGCACTCGCCCGCAGACGAGCTGAACTGCGGCGGATGCGGCTACAACAGCTGCCGCGAGTTCGCCGCCGCGATGATCGACGGCAAAGCCGAAACCTCGATGTGTCTCTCGTATCTGCGCACGATCTCGCAGAAGACCAGCAACGCGCTGATCAAATACATCCCCGCCTCGGTGGTGATCGTGGACAACAATCTCCAGATCATCGAATGCAACCGCCATTTCGCGAAGATGTGCGGCGAGGACGCGCTTGCGGCCTACGACTCCTGCGGCAACCTGACCGGCGCGGATCTCCGCAGCCTGATCGAGTTCTCCGATCTCTTTGAAAGCGCCTTCGCGGGCGGTTCGGGCGATCTGGAACGCTTCAACCAGATTTACGGCGACCGCATCTTCAACATCAGCGTCTTTTCCATCACGGCGGGGCGCACGGTCGGAGCGGTCATTCAGGATGTGACGCAGAGCGAACTCCACCGCGAGAAGGTCGCGGAGAAGGCGCGCGAGGTCATCCGGAAGAACGTGACGACGGTGCAGAAGATTGCGCAGTATCTCGGCGAACACATGGCGGAGACCGAAATCATCCTCCGCGAGGTCGCCGGAAGTTATTCTGAAATCAAGGACAAGAAAGATGGCGATGGAAAATGACAAGCTTTTCGTCGAGCTGGAGGCCAGCCAGTGGATCAAGACCGGGCAGGCCGCCTGCGGGGACGATTTCCGCTGCGTGAGGATTCCGAACGAGAAACGCACGATCGCCGTTCTTTCCGACGGGCTCGGAAGCGGAATCAAGGCCAATCTGATGGCGAGCATGACCTCCACGATGGCGCTGGAGTTCGTCCGTTCCAACATGGACATCCTCCAGTCCGCCGAAATCATCATGGATTCGCTTCCGGTCTGCGAAATCCGCAAGATCAGCTATGCCACGTTCACGGTGTTCGACATGCAGCTCGGCGGGAAAACCCGCGTCGTGGAAATGGACAATCCGCCCTTCATTCATCTGCGGAACCTGATCGATTTGCCGAAAAACAATGTGAAGGAGCTGGTGTCCGAACGCTGGCCGGACCGCAAAATGAAGATTACGGAGGTTTCCATGGCGCCCGGCGACCGCCTGATCGCGTTTTCCGACGGCGTCACGCAGGCGGGGCTCGGCTGTCCCGGCTGGAAGTTCGGCTGGCGGCGCGACGGCGCGCTCAACTTCATCAGGCGCACCGTGGAGAAGAATCCCGAGATTTCAGCGCGCGACCTGGCTTCGATGATCGCCGCCGAGGCGATGTCGATCCACCCCGAGCGCAAGTGCATGGACGATATCACCTGCATGGTGCTCTATCTGCGCCATCCGCGCGTGCTGCGCGTCATTACAGGTCCGCCGTTCCGCAAGGAGACCGACCGGGAATATGCGAATCTCGCCGTGTTCCCGGAAGGCAAGGTGGTGCTCTGCGGCGGAACCACGGCGAACATCGTTTCGCGCGAACTCCGCACGCGGGTTGACATCGACATCAAGATGGTGAGCCGGAGCGGGAACCTGCCGCCGCCGGGCTACATGCGCGGCGTGGGACTGGTGACCGAGGGAATCCTGACGCTGACGCAGGTGGCCGCCGATCTGGAATCCGGCGACTGGCAGAACTCCGCCGCGGCGGCGAAGGAGATCGTCAACTTGATGATGGACAGCGACATCGTCGAATTCATCGTCGGAACCAAGATCAACGAGGCGCATCAGGATCCGACGCTGCCTGTGGATCTGGAGATGCGGCGGAATGTCATCAAGCGTCTTCAGGCGTCGCTGGAGAACAAGTATCGGAAAAATGTCACAATACGTTATTTTTAACCTAAGAGCAAGAACGGAGAGGAAACAATGAGCGAACAAGGGATGATCAAAGTTGAAGTCTGCTGCGGAACGACCTGCTATCTTCTGGGGGCCCAGAGCCTGCTGGCACTGGAAAAGTCCATGCCCGCGCCGTGGGTCGGGAAAGTGGAAATTGTCGCGATGCCCTGTCTGGAGGTATGCACGAACGACAACTACAGCCACGCTCCCTTCGTGCGGATCAACGGCGAGATCGTCGGAGAGGCGACTGTTGACCTGATCTCCAAGAAAGTCAACGACTTACTCGAAAGGCACGTTCAATGAACAACGGCGTCGTCAGAATGCGCCGGGAGCTGATGATCCGGCTGATCAAAAGCTTCCTAGCGGGAACGATTGAAAAGGATATTGACAAGATTCCTTATGAAATCCGTCCGAAGGGATCGGATTCCGTCCGCTGCTGCATTTACAAGGACCGCGCGATCATCAAATACCGTCTCATGGCACTGCTCGGTGCCTCCTACGAGGCGGAAACGGACGAAAGCAAGACGCTCAGGGAATATCTGGACGACGCGCTTGCGGAAAAGAAGCGCCCGGACAAGCCGATCACCGCGTGCGGCGCGGGATGCTCGGGATGTCCCGACCGGAAATATTTCGTCACGGACAACTGCCGCGGATGTTTCGCGCGCCCGTGCTTCTACAACTGCCCGGTCGGCGCGATTCGCGTGGAGAACCAGCACGCCGTCATCGACCAGTCCAAATGCATCAGCTGCGGCAAGTGCATGACGCTCTGCCCGTTCCATGCGATTACGAAAACGGCGGTTCCCTGCGAAGACGCCTGTCCGGTCGGCGCGGTCAAGAAGAATGCCGAAGGCATCGCCGAAATCGACTACGACAAATGCATCTTCTGCGGAAAATGCTTCTCCAACTGCCCGTTCTCGGCGATCATGGAGCGTTCCGAATTGTTGAACATTCTCAACGAGATCCGCAAGGGGGAAGAGGTTGTCGCAATCATTGCGCCGTCCGCGCAGGATCAGTTCCCCGGCACGGTCGGGCAGCTCTTCTCCGCCGTGGCGAAGATCGGCTTCAGGGATGTGATCGAGGTCGCGCTCGGTGCGGAAAAGACCACGGAGCATGAGGCGCAGGAGTTTCAGGAGAAAATGATTGCGGGAGAGCGTCTTGTGACTTCCTCGTGCTGCACGGCCTATGTCGAGGCGGCGAAGAAGCACGCGCCGGAGCTTCTTCCGATGGTTTCCACCACGCCAAGCCCGATGCTTTATGCCGCGGACATCGCCCGTGAAGCACACCCGAACGCGCAGATCGTCTTCATCGGCCCGTGCATCGCGAAACGCTACGAAGTGACCCTTCACCCTGAAAAGGTGGACTGGGTGATGACCTTCGAAGAACTCGGAACCGTTTTTGCCGCGATGAATATTGATGTTCTCGCGCAGGAAGAGTGGCCGATTCCGCGTCCCGCCGCCGCAACGGCGAGGAACTTTGCGAAGAGCTGCGGCGTCACGGATGCGATTCTCAAGGAGCTTGAAGCGCATCCGGAGCTGGCGAAACGCGACTTCAAGGCGGATGTCAAGTTCATCAACGGACTCACGCCCAAGACGGTGAAGATGCTTCAGCTCTACGGCAAGGGCAAGCTGCCGGGGAATTTCCTCGAAGTAATGGCCTGCTGCGGCGGATGCACCGGTGGACCCTGCTCGCTGACACAGGCGTTCAATCCGGACAAGAAAGGCGTCTGAGCAATTCCACTTCCGGCGTTCCGCCGGCCGGATGCGGACGGCTGTTTCCTCCGCCTGCAAGGATGCTGCGTTCCGGTCCGGTTGTGCCGTTTACAGGTCCGCGGGATGAATGAGGCGGTTCTTCACCGCGTTCAGCGCATCCTCCCGGGTCGTGACGATTCCGTCGAGCTGGAGGTCGGCTGCGTACTTCAGAAGGAAACCGACCTTCGGGCCCGGAGGAACGCCGAGCGCAAGAATATCGCCGCCTCGCAGAAACGGTTGGGGTACTGCCTCCGCATGGGCGGTTTCGAGCGCATGGAGACGGTCGAGCATCAGGAGATAGTTGTTCAGTTTTCCGTGGCAGGAGATGCAGTCGATCCTGTGAAGTTCCAGCTCAAGCGGAAAATTCTCCTCCGCCGCCAGGCGCCGCCATTTCGCTGTCCGCATTTTGTCGATCTGGGCGAAGCGCATATGATTCCGGACGGCGGAAACAATGCGTTCGCTCATTTTTCCCGGCATTTTCAGGCGGCGCATGACCTCTTCTGCAATCACTGCGCCTTTCTCTTCATGCGTATAAAAATGAACTCTGCCGTCCTCGAGGATGCCGCGGCAGGCGGGTTTGCCCGCGTCGTGAAGCAGAATGGACCATCCGAGTTCCGGCGACGGATACACCATGTGGGAAAGCATCCGCATCGTGTGTTCAAAAACATCACCTTCGGGATGAAATTCCTTCGGCTGTTCGACGCCGCGCAGCGCGTCGATCTCGGGCAGAAGTTCCTTCAGGATGCCGAGCTGTGCCGCCATGCGGAACGCACGGTCCGGCGCGGGACCGCAGAGGATCCGTGTGAACTCGTCCCGCACGCGTTCTGCGGAAAGGTAACGCAGTTTCGGCGCCAGAAGTTCAATCGCGTGCAGCAGGGGAGCTTCCGGCGTCAGCTGGAGCCGAACCGCGAAACGGATCGCCCGGAGCATCCGCAGATAGTCTTCCGAAAACCGTGTGACAGGGTCTCCGATCGTGCGGAGAATGCCGCGGCGCAGATCCTCGTATCCGCCGGTATAGTCGAACAGGGTTTCCGTATCAGGATCGAGCAGCATTGCGTTGATCGTGAAGTCCCGCCGGGCGACATCCTCTTCCGGCGTCCGGCTGAATTGAATGTTTTCCGGGCGGCGCCCGTCCTCGTAATCGCGCTCCTCGCGGAAGGTCGCCACCTCGAAATTCATCGAATCGGCGACCACCGTGACGACCCCGAACGAGGCGCCGATCGGGATGGAGTCGGGAAATAGCTTCATGATTTCAGCGGGATGCGCGTCGGTGGTGATGTCGCAGTCCTTCGGAACCTTCCCGAGGCAGAGATCACGCACCGCGCCGCCGACCAGATAGGCCGAATACCCGGCATCGCGCAGTCGTGCGATGATCCCGCATGCGGCGGAAAACATCCGGCGTTTCCGGATCGAGGAATCAATTTTGAAAGGGATTTGCATAAAAAATCACTTCCGGCATTTGAGTTTCTCTTTTTTCATGCTTAAATATGAACGGAAAAAGTGGAATTGCAAGAGGAAATCATGAAAATCGCATTTTTCGGCGGAACTTTCGATCCCGTTCACAACGGCCATCTTGCGCTGGCACATGAGGTGCTTGCGCATCAGCGTGCGGAACAGGTGCTGTTTGTTCCCGCGCCCGAGCCGCCGCACAAATCCGGCCGCGCCATCACGCCGTTCGCGCTCCGTTTCCGGATGCTTGCTCTTGCGCTGGAGGGATGCACCGGATTCGCGCTCTCCGACATCGAAAACCACCGCACAGGGCGCTCTTATACGATTGATACTTTAAAACAGCTTTCGCAATTGCATAAAAACGATGCTATATTACTGCTGATCGGGGGAGACAGTCTCCGGCAGCTGCATCTGTGGAAGGATGCGCGCGAGATCGTCCGGTGTTTCGGCGTCATCGCATATCCGCGTGAGGGAGAGGAGATCTCCCGCGCCGGACTGCGGCTCCACTGGACGGAGGAGGAAACGGAAAAACTTCTGGCTTCCGTGCTTCCGTCTGTGCCGTGTTTTCCGGTCTCCTCGACGGAGATCCGGGGCATGATCCGGCGCGGCGACTGGAACGGGGCGGCACGTTTTCTTCCGCCCCCGGTCATGGATGTGATCAGGCAGAACAAACTCTACTCAAGATAACCCAGGAGGGCGACAATGACGGAAACTGCTGCGGCGGGAAAAAAGACGGGGAAAAAGGAAACTCCCGAACAGAAGCTGGCAAAACTCTGCGAGGAGATCGCATATGACAGGAAAGCGGAGAACATTGTCCGGCTCGACCTGAAGGAGTATTCGGCGGTCAGCGATTATTTCGTGCTCTGCACAGCGACCTCCGAACCGCATATCCGCGCCATTGCCGAACGAATCCAGCGCGACGTGCTTGAACAGCTCAAGGTCAAGCCGCTTCACGTGGACGGTTCCCCGGAAAGCCATTGGATGATCGTGGATTTCGGCACGGTGATGGTCCACATCATGGATGAGGACACCCGTGCGCTGTATCAGCTCGAAAGTCTCTGGGGCGACGCGCCGAAAACCGATGCGATCAAACGCATCGAGGCGAAAATCAAACGCAGAAGCGCCTCGGAAAAGAAGAAAGCAGAAAAAGCGTGACATGACAATGCCAGGACCGCTGAAGGAATACTGGAACGAGTTCGACTGGGAACGTGAACTCAAAAAGGATGATGCGCGGATCAGCACCTACATGAGTGAACTGCCGCGCTACATCGACCTGCCTTCGGAGGACGCCGTTATCATGAAGCACATCCAGGAGCGTCCCGAACTGGTTCCTTTCGGCGGAGACTACCATGACTCCTCACTGGCGGGACTCTTTGACAGCAATACCGATTATGAGGAGGATGTCGCTTTCGGGGAGGACTGGCAGAAACGAGACGGTTCGGAGTTTTACATAGTGCTCGGGCGTCTCGCCAAACTCTGGGCGCAGTATTTTGCGCTGCTTTCCGGGCGCGACGAGACCGTTGCGGGGATGCGCATTCTTGCGTTGTACGGCAAGATGATGGCGCGTTCCGCGGACATCATCGACATGGATGAGGATGAATACCCCGCGCTCCGGATTGCGATTGTCAAGCGCCTGCTTGCCGACGGAAATCTTCTGCTCGGAGAATTCCGGCGTTTCGGTCTTCAGTTTCCGCGTTCCGCAGCCAGGACGGAATTTCATTTCGAGCATCTTATGCTGCTCCGCGAAAAGATGCTGAACCTGCTGATGAAATACCGTTCTCCGGAAAAAGGAACGTGATTCTGTGAAAAAAAGTTGACTTGGCGGAAAGAAGATTGTAAAGTATTCCGGATTTACACAAGGAGGTTCGTCATGCGGTGGCTTCGAGAACTGAAATTCTTTGCAGTTGCGGTCTGTGTTGCGGCGGCGGGGGGATTATCCGGGGCGGATGCTCTGCTTGAGAAGGCGTCTCCGACGGTCAGGGTTTCATTTCCCTATGTCCGCCAGACGGGACGGGCAAGCAATCAGTTCGCCGTCTGGGTCGAAGACGCGAAAGGAAAATTCATTAAGACGCTTTATGTGACGAACTATACCGGTCAGGGCGGATTCCGGATCCGGAAGGACTGCGTTCCGACCTGGGTCCGGCGTTCCGGCGCGGCAGACGCGGCGAAGGCGGATCTGGACGCGGTTTCGGGGGCGACGCCCGCAACCGGCACCGTGACTTATACCTGGAACTGCACCGGCGCGGATGGGAAAGCCGTTCCTGCTGGAAAATACCGGATTTTCGTCGAGGGAACCCTGCGCTGGAAAAGTCGTGTGCTCTATACGGCGAATCTTATGCTCGGCGGGGAAAAACCGCTCACAGTCCGCGCGCTGCCGCAGTATTCCGCGAAATCGGACAATCACGGAAACATGCTTGGAATGGTGTCCGTTACCTACACGCCATGAATTACTCATACCGGCGTTTCCGGATTTGATTTTTCGGGAAAACGCGCCTATATTGATCCCCGTAAGGAGATTGCCATTATGAAAAAAGAAGTTGCCGCCTCATTTCTCGTCCCAGTCCTGATTCTTCTCGGTGCCTGTGCCAGTCCGTCCGGAAAAGATTTAGCATCGCGATACAATGCCGAAGGAAATTATGACGCTGCCGCCCGTGCAGCAACAGAAGGCCTGCAGAAAGGGGAGACCGACCCCTGGCTTTATCTGCAGCGCGCCCAGGCGTATTATGCACAGGGGAAACATAAGGATGCGCTGGCTGATGCAGATACTGCGGTGGATAAAGAGCCGGAACTCGCAGCGGCAAGGCTGATCCGCGGTATGCTCCGCGAACAGATCGGCGATTATGACGGAGCCATCGCAGATTATCAAAGCGCATTGAAACTCAAACTTGAAATGAAGAATCCGGATCTGGCACGGACGCGTACCATCTGCGCACTGGCAAGGCTGCTCTATTACAAGAAAAATCAGAAGCAGCCTGCCCTGAGTCTGCTGGACGATCAGTATAAACTCAATACCCGCGATGTGCGCGTGCTTGATACCTACTCCTGGCTGCTCGCCCATGCCGGAAAGGATACGGACAAGGCTCTCGTCATGGCGGAAAGCGCGGCGGAGTTCTTCCCTTCCGCTGTGACATTGGAAACCCTTGCCTATGCACAGGCCGTGAATGCGAAATGGCAGGATGCCGTCCGCACGCAGGAAAACGCAATCCGTCATGCCGCCGGATTCCCGCAGGGGGAACCTTACGACAGTTACCGGAATACGCTGATCAATGCATTGCGTTTCTACCGGATTTCGCGCCTCCCGCAGCCGGCCGAGCGTCTGCTCTGGATTCAATGATCTCCCACGGAAAGAGCCTTTTCGCTTGTCCTGCTGATCCCGGCTGAGCGGAAATATCCTCCGCAGACTGTTTTTAAACCTGCCCCGTTTCAGATGGAAGACAAGATGCGGAAGCGGCCGGTTTCCGGAGCGGATTCTGAGCGGGCAGGGGACTCATGGCGTTTATCAGAAATTGGGTTAACAGTGCTGTGCTCTCAGTCCTGGTGCGGTCCGGCTGCGCAAGCTGTCCGCGCAGGCGGAATCCCCGATACGAGCGCGTGCTCCGCACCGGGGGCGTTCATTTCCGTTCCGCACCCGCCGGAGTAAGATGTTCCGCCTCATAACGCCGCCTCATCGCCTCGCGTTTTTTTCCCGCGTCAAAATCCTCGTCGCTCATGTTCAGCAATGCAAACATCGCAGGCTGTTTGCCGGTGACAATGGCAAGCTCCACGCCGGAACCGTATTTCAGCACATATCCCTCGGGATCCAGTTCGACCTCGACCGGATAGCGCGTGACGGAATCATTCGGCATACCTGTCAGCGGAATGTCGCCGATCCATTTGACCACACCCGTAAAATTCCCATACTGCAGTTTGTTGTAAACGTCGCTGGTCACACGGACACGCTGGCCGGGCTTGACTTTGCGCACGACACGGGCATCCACCCTGGCGATGGCACGGCTCCGGTTGCCGGAGGCGATTTTCGCCGCCACCTTGCCGCGTGCGACATACCAGGTATTTTTGCAGTCCAGTTCAACCAGACGTCCCGTCGCCGGCGCCACCAGCTTGCATTCGTCGATCTGTTTCTGAAGGAACGCCAGTTCCGCCTTTTTGCCTTCAAGCTTTGCGGCGACCAGTCCGACGTCCCGCTTCGCTTTTTCGATATACTGCTGTCCGAGACCTTCATCCACCCGCCGGGCGTTTTCCTTCGCACGGGCAAGTTCGGCTTCACTTGCAATGGCTTCCAGTTCGGCTTTTTCAAATTCAATCTTGGAAATGGCGCTGACAAGCTGGAGTTTCTTGGAGCGTTCCAGACGGTCCCGCGTGCGCTCGACTTTTTCCTGACACTCCCTCAGATTGGTTTTGGAATACCAGAGCTCCTTGGGCAGCGGCTCTTTTTCCAGAATGGCAAGCTCGGCTTTTTTGACCTCCAGCTCAGCGGCAAGCTCCTTTACGGCGGCATCCGCGGCAATCGCGGCGGCCTCGTAGGCGCGGGAGTCCAGTTCGGCGATGACTTCCCCCTCCCTGACGTCGTCACCGGTCCGGAAATTGAATTTCTTCACATGCGCATCCACATGCCCGACCAGTTCAAAGGTGTGCTCGGGAATGATGACGCCATCCGCGTAAATGGTGTCCTCGATCTCGAACAGGAACAGCGAAATCAGCGCGGCAAGGATCGCCACGGCGCCGATGATCGTCAATGCGATGAATACTCGGATTTTCGCACGCAGATTGGAATTCCGGTTTCCGCTTTTGGACATGAGAAGAATCTCCTGTTTGGTATAAATCAGAGGTTTTTGCCTGTATTGTCGCCGACGGCGAAAAGTTCGCTGCCTTTGGTCGATTCCTTGAGCTGCATCGCGTAGAGATCGCGGTAGACGCCCTTCTCCAGAAGGAGATCCGCATGTTTGCCTTTCTGCGCGATGACGCCGTCCTGAAGAACGACGATCATATCGGAATTGCGCACGGTCGAAAGACGGTGGGCTATGATGATCGTCGTCCGCTTCTTCATCAGCGTATCCAGCGCCTCCTGCACGGAGGCTTCCGAAACGGTGTCGAGTGCCGAGGTCGCTTCGTCGAGCACCAGAACGCGCGGATTTTTGAGAATCGCCCGGGCAATGGCAATGCGCTGCTTCTGTCCGCCGGAGAGACTGACGCCGTTTTCCCCGACCTCGGAGTTATAGCCGCGCGGAAGCTCCATGATGAAATCATGCGCATTCGCCATCTTCGCCGCCTCGACAACCTGCGCATGCATCGCATGTTCGCACCCGTATTTGATGTTGTCCTCGACCGTTCCGCTGAACAGGAAGGACTCCTGGAGCACGATGCCCACATTCTGACGGAGCGATTCCATGCTCATGTCGCGGAGGTCCACCCCGTCGATTTCAATGCTTCCCGAGGTCACGTCGAAGAAGCGCATCAGCAGACTGGCGATCGTCGATTTCCCCGAACCGGACGGCCCGACAAGCGCTACTTTCAGACCGGGTTCCACCTCAAGCGTGAAATCCCGCAGAACAGGCTTGTTTTTCGTATAGGCAAAACTGACATTCGTGAATTTGAGTTTCCCCTTCGCGTATTCCAGTTCGCGCGGAGAAGCCGATTCCTTGATTTCGGGGATCGAATCGAACAGAACGCCGATGCGGTCGATGCTGGTCATTCCGTCGGAAATTGCGGAAGAAAGCCCGCTCAGCTGGTTCAAGGGAGCGGTCAGCATCGTCAGATAGGTGTAATACGCGACCAGATCGCCGATGCTCATCTCCCCCTTGACCGTCATGAGCCCGCCCCAGCCGAGCGCAAGAATAATGCAGGTGATGTTGATCCCTTCCGCAATCATCCACGTGTAGACGCCTTTCATATTGAGGTTGAGCGAGGCATCGAATGTCGGGCGCAGCATCTCGGCGAATTCACGGCTTTCCGTGCGCTCCTTGCCGAAGGATTTGACCACCTTGATCCCGTTGATCGTCTCCGCAAGACTCGCGGAAACCTCCGACATCCGTTCCCGGAGATTCATGGCAACCTTCTTCATCGAACGCCGGAAATAGGTGAAGTTCGCAATCTGGAGCGGCACAAGAATCAGGCAGATCAACGAAAGTTTCGGACTCATCACGATCAGCGCGATGAGAATACAGGTAATCGTGAAGAGGTGGATCACCAGATTCACCAGCACCGTGCTGATCATCCCGTTGAGCATGGACACATCCGTCAGGATGTTCGAGATCAGCTTTCCTGTGCGGTACTCCTGATAAAAGCGCAGTGAAAGGCTCTGCAGATGCTTGAAGAGTTTCACGCGCACGCCGAACAGAATCCGGTTGCCGGTGTAGTAAAAGAGATAATGGCTGATGTAGAAGAAAATTTCGCGGAGGATGTAAATGACGACAATTCCCCCGAGAAGCAGGCACAGCATGCCCAGATTGGAACTGCCGAGCGCACGGTCGATGATCAGTTTGAGAAACCAGGGCAGCGGCATTCCGAGCGCAGTGAAGATCAAAAGACTGATCGCGGATACTACGCACAGCCCCCAATACGGACGGATGAAACCGAATAATCGTGTCAGACCTTTCATGACCCCAGGACTTTCTTCCGTTTCGTACTTTCTGCGGCTCACACCCTGCTGCACAGCCCGTGAAAAACATTCATCTTCTTATCACGGCCTTAAAAAGAATTCCCGCTCTCTGTGATTCGCGGCGATAAGCCAGATGACAGAAGACGGGAATCATCCATTTCCTTGTTTTCAGGCGGACTGTCTGCGGTTCCAATCAGGCGGTGATTGCTCCAATGAAAATGAGGAGGATTGCGCAGATGATGACGAAAAGCCACTGTTGCAGTTTTGCATGCTTGAACGGTTCTTTTTTGTCGTTTTCCATGACACCTACTCCTTTTCTTGAATTGGAAACTGTCAGTAAACATACCCGCTTGAATCGTCAATGCAAGCCCTGAAACAGCATCTTTTCGAGAAAATCTTGTTTTTTTATGATGGAAGGAAAGGACAAAAACGGAGAGCAGAAAAGATTTGAAAAACTATTAATATTATTATTTTCAGATAGTTACAGAAATTATACTTCCGTTTTTTCAAAAAATCAGTTTCCGGGACGGAACAAAGGATCTCAGGAGAAATGCTCCTGTGAAAATGCGATTTTCTCCATTACGGAACGTGTTTCAGTGGAAGGCAGGCGCTCAATAAGCTCCAGGCGCGAACGCAGACCCGCATGATTGGCAATCTGGATTCCGAGCCCGGGCCGGGCGTTGAGCTCCAGAAGAAGCGGCCCTTTTTCCCGGTCGTTGACGATGTCCGCGCCGAAGTAGCCGAGTTTGATCATCTCCGCACAGCGTGCGGCCAGCTCCAGATGCCTTCCCCAGTCCGGCACCGCCAGCTCCGAGAGTGCCCGTCCCGTGTCCGGATGGTGCGTGATCATCCGGTCCAGCATGACCGCCCGCAGCGGCCTGCCGCCGCGGATGCTCAGCCCGACCCCGACCGCTCCCTGATGGAGATTGGCGCGCCCGTCCGAACGTTTCGTCGCAAGACGCATCATCGCCATGACGGGATACCCTTTGAACACAATGATCCGGATGTCCGGCACCCCCTGGAAACTGAAGTCTGAAAAGATTTTCGAAAAGGAGATGCACTCCTCGAACAGGGCATAGTCGGTCTGCCCGCCCAGACTGTAAAGTCCGCTCAGAATGTTCGTGATGTGTGAGTAAACCTGCTGCCAGCCGATGACGGAACCGTCCGCTTTCCGGAACTGTTCCCCGTCATGGCTTTTGATGACGAGAATGCCGCGCCCGCCGCTGCCGTGACCCGGCTTGATGACGAAACTCGGATACTTTTCCGTCAGGCGCGGAAAATCCTTCGCCTCATGCTGATAACGGATCACACCGATCAGCGCCGCGACCGGAACGCCCGCCTTCGCCGCAAGCTCCTTGGTCAGGAGTTTGTCGTCGACCATCGGATAATCGTGACGCCTGTTGTATGCCGCGATGTAGTCGTGGTTGCGGCGGTTCATGCCGAGAACGCCCGCCTTTCTCAATGCCGCGGGCGAGGCAAAGCATTTCAGGAGCGGTCCGAACATGAATTCACCAGCGGCTGGAAGCGTTTGAGTTCCGTCAGGCGGTATCCCGTGTAGGTGCCGAGCAGGAGAATCAGGGCGAGAATCACCAGATTGAACTCCTGGAACGTGAAAAAGAGATACTGGAGATAGTCGTTGTTCAGAATGAAGTAGCAGGGAATGCAGGCCGCAAGGCTCACCGCAAGCTGCCGGAACATGGTAGCTGCGCCGTCCTCCTCCCACACCATCGACGCCCGTTCAATCGTCCACGCCAGAATAATCAGCGGGAAGAATGTGATCGACTGCCCCTGCGTGAATCCGAACGCATACGACAATACACTGATCACCTTCATCAGCAGAATCACAATCACCACGACCGCCGAGATGCGCGGCACCATCAGAAGATTCATGTTCGTCAGGAGCGCCCGTGCCCCCAGTCCGACACTCAGAATCAGAAGAAAGGCGATCAACCCCGTGAGCAGCCCCGTCTCCAGAAACGCCAGCGCGATCAGCACCGGCATGAACGTTCCCATCGATTGCAACCCTACGATGTTGCGGACAATCACGATCAGAAGCACTGCCAGCGGAAGCAGCGCCAGACGTTTGAACACATTCTGTTCCGAAATCGGCAGCTCATAGCCGATGATGTCCATCAGAAAGGAGTGTTCGATAAAACTTCCGCGCAGGCGGTTCAGGCCGGCGGCGCTGATGTTGGTCTTCAATGCGGAAAAGCGCAGTTTCGCCTGCCGTCCGCCGGAGAGCTCGAACAGCGGTTCGCCGCCGCGCCGCAGCGGGACGAAATCCTTCTGCGTGCTGAGTGTCCCCGTCGCCGGATCATACCGGTGAAAGGCTCCGTCGTAATAAATCTCAAGCATTGTGACGGGCGACTGACGGCGCCGTTTGTCCGTCAGAAACACGCCTTCCACCTCGCGCGAAGCGATTTTTTTCATCGCCAGAAGATTCCGGACGACCTGAAGAAAAGGCGCCCCCTGCCGCTTGTCGGCAAACAGCACGGACACTGCCGGATTGTCTCCTTTGCGAATCTGCCGGAAAAGGGCATCGGCGAACTGCGGAACGGAACGTTTCCCCTCCGGATCCAGACTGCGGACCAGCTGCCCGGCAAGCGTTTTCTGCCCGGCGGGCCAGCGGGGACGCTCCGGCTCCTCCGGGGCCTCTTCCGCGGGAGGACGCGCACTGGCGTCCGGAATAAATGAAATCTGGCAGGAGAGCGACTGCCCTCCGGTCCGCTCTTCCGCGTGCCAGACGGAAAGCGTCCTTCCGTCGCGTTCCTGAACAGAAAATGCATAACCGGGAGGCTGGCTCGTCACGACAAGATAATAACCCGGAATTTCATAGGGCAGCGAAAGTTTCGCCGTCACCGGCCCTCCGTTTGCAGTGAAACGGGCGCGGCACTCCATTACCCAGAGTTCGGCATTGACACTGCGCGAAAAGGAGTAGCGCAGGACGCCGATTTTGAATGCCGCGATCGCCGCCGCAAGCAGAACCAGAATGCCCGCGATGATGCAGATGTTCCGTTTCGGATGCGACATCTTCATAATGCACCCGTCAGATTCCGCCGGGACGGATCGACCGCCGCCGTGCCGGAAATGATATTTCTGCCGATCAACACCTGGCAACGGAAGTTGTTCCGGTTCGCAAGTGAGAATTCACGCTCCATCTCAAGCTTCCCGATCCGCAGAGTCAGCATGACAATATACCGCGACTGCGATTTTCCTCCGTGCCGCACGATGGATACCTTCCGTTTCAGCGGCAGAGTATAGGAGTGGACTTTTTCCGTGCCGCGCTGGCGGATCGTGAATGAGACAAACTTTTTTCCGTCGCGCTCGGTCAGCCGGATCTCCTCCGCGTCAATGGACGAGGTATCAGCCCCCGTGTCGATCTTGGCATGAAACGGAGCCTCGAACGGCATCACGAATACAGGCTCTTCAATGCCGATGACCCCAAGCGGCAGATCACGAAGCGGATCCTCCTGACAGGAACACAATAAAAGCACGGGAACTGCCCAGAGCGGAGCCAGAAAAGAAAAACTTCTCCTCATTCCGTATTCCCCCCTTTCTGAAATGAATGAAATCTGCATGACGGTACTATATACCGTTTTCCGGAAAAAACAATCTTCAGAGACAAGGAACCCGAGCCGTCAGTTCACCTTTGTGTCGTCCAATGATGAAGAACCTGGAGTCCATTTGAATTTGAGGTCCTCGATCGCCATTTTGCAGGTCAGGGGATGGATCGTGAAGGTTTTTGCAATCAGATAAGTTGCCGTCCCTTCGGTAAACACATTGGTCGCAGTGGCTTTAGCATCCGAACCGCTGAGGACGGTTCCCTCGATCAGACGGAAACGCAGACGCTTGTCAACCTCCACATCCGCCAGCTGTCCGTTCGGTTTGAAGATGATTGCACGGTGAACCGGATACTCGTCGTCATTGTCCTTGTCCGGCCCTTTCAGGAGCGCTCCGAGCGGGACATCCTTCACCAGATACAGTTCTTTTTCGGAACTGTTCAGACCATCCCACAGCTTGTCATATTCCTCCTTTGCAAAATCCTTGTCATCCGGTTTCGGTACGGAACTGGAACTTGCACTGGGCTCGTTGCCCGGATAAGGCACCATGATGATCCCCTTCTGCATTGAACGCCACGGCTCTCCTTCGATCCAGGAATCGAACATCCAGTTTCCGTCACCGTCCTTGTAGACAAGGCATGGACGGTAGACACTGGAATGGAATGCGGGTTTCAGGGGACAGTCCTTGCCGGTCGGGAACAGCAGCGCCACATGAGCGTTGTTCGCCGCGGCATAGGATCGCGCGGCCTTGATTTTCGCAGCGAGCTCCCGGGTTGTGCTTGTCATGGCGCCGCCCTTCATCATCACGGAAAACGCGGGCGTCGCAATCCCGAGAATCACAGCGGCAATCGCCACGACGACCAGGAGCTCCAGAATGGTGTAGTGATGAATCCTTCTCATAAATCACCTCTCAGTCGGTTGCCGGAAAACGGACCGCTTCCCGTTCAGACTTTTCCGACACAATACTATTTGGAATGCGCTTTGTCAAGCTCCCGAAATGAAAAAAGCGGTTTCTCCGCAGAGGAAGAAACCGCTTTTTTGAATGGCACTGTTATTTCTCCGTCGGAACGACAATGCCCTTGATGATGATGTTCTGGCAGAAAATGAACACCAGAAGCGTCGGGACGGCAGCGATGATCAGCGCTGCGAATCCCACCGCCTGGCTGGAACGGATCTGCAATTGATACAGATGCACCATCATTGTCCACATCGACTTGTCCTGACAGAGCAGGAACGCCATCATGAAGTTGCCGTACGCCACGGTGAAGGTGTTCAGCGCCAGCACGGAGAGGATCGGCGTCGAAAGCCCCATGGCGATATGCCAGAACACGGTCCATTCGCTAGCGCCGTCGATTGCCGCGGACTCGAACAGCTCCTTGGGCAGACTGTCGAAGAATCCCTTCAGCAGGAAGATCATGTATCCGTTCGCCATCGTCGGCAGGATCAGCGCCCAGAAGGTGTTCAGGAGATTCAGGTTCTTGATCAGCAGGAACTGCGGGATTCCCAGCACCATCGGCGGGAACGCCATCGGCAGCATCAGGAACAGCAGAATCTTGTATGCGGGCGCCATCTTGTAGCGGGAGAGCGCGTAGGCGCAAAGCGGATTGACGATCAATGCCGCCAGCACCGCGAGCGCACAGTAGATGAGCGTATTTTTCGCGGCGCTTCCGTTGGTGATGATCGTATCGACCACCATGACGTAATTGCGTTTCAGATATTCCTTCACCAGATCCCATTTATGGTCGAGTACGGAAAACCATTCATACTCCTTCATCGGGGGGGTGATTCTGTCCCAGGTCGTATAAACCGTGCCCCATGCTTTGTTGAGCGCATCGACGCTTCCATATTTGTTCTGGAGGAATTTCCGCCACAGCGGGAGCATTTTGGCTGTATCGGAGATGAAGCGCGAGTTTCCGTTGGCCGGATTTCTCACAAATTCCCGGTAATGATCCTTCACGCTCATGCTGATGGCCGGAGATGCCGGATATCTGGAATAAAACGGAATTTCCTGTTTGTTCCGGATCGTGCCTTTGTAATCAAAGGACATCTTTTGATAATCAACGGTCTTGTCCGGTTTCCGGTATTTGTCCTCGATGAAATCACGGTAATTGGAAATGGCGGTGCGGACCAGTCCGATTTCCTCGGGTCCCATGGAATTGACAAATTCCGTCCAATCCGCCGCAAGAGCGATGTTCTCCTGCGGGAATTCGGCGGGAAGCGGGATGGCATCCATCGACTTATAGCCCATTTCGTAGACATCGTTCAGGCGCGCGACGGTGCCGTATTTCTTTTTCAGCCAGTCGCGGTATTCGCCGGCGAGGGTGTCGATCCGGATGTATTGCGCGGGAACAACAAGCGAAACAAACTCATCCCAGTCGGTCCGGATCTGTCCGGAGGCTGGTTCGCGCAACGGCATCTTCAAGGAGTCGAACACCTTTGCACTGGTTTCATAGAGGGCGTTGACCTCCTTGATATCCTTGTATTTCCCCTTCACGAACTTGATCCAGAGCGGCGTTGCGGCGGGATCCAGGGAGAGGAAGGAGTAATTCACATCCTCACGGACGAATTTCGCCCAGAGTTTTCTGAATTTTTCATTTTCCTTCGGATAAGAGCGCGGAAGCGGAATGTCCAGCCAGGAATTGTAATGAGTGCCCAGCTTCCTGTTCAGCTCGGGCAGTTCCCGAGCAACATTTTTCCGCAGGCTCTCAACAAAAAAACCATCCAGATCCACCCAGTAGGTATGCAGCCCGCTGATCTGTGTATTCTTGAATTCGAGGATCTCCTTCAGAATTCCCTTGTCGTAATCCGTCGAAATCTTACGGGTGTGGAACAGTTCGACCGGAAGCGTCACGGCCTCCCAGGAGTCGTAATCAGTGCCGCAGGCCGCGTTGAGTTTTTCGAGTCCTTCCTCGCCTTTTCCGTATTTCTTTCTGAGCCATTCGCGGTATTCGCGCAGCACCATCGGATAAACACCGACTTCATTTGCCATGCCGATTCCGCGCCAGTAATGGGGTTTCTGTTCTTTCATTTCGCCGAGAAACGCTTTGTAGTCGTCAAAGCGCGCGCGGATGGGATTTTCCGGTTTTGGAACATTGTTCACAGAACCGATCGGTTCCCGGAACGCATTGAAGAACAGGATGTTCTGCGCATTGAATTTTGTCGCCAGATGTTTCTGGAACAGCAGCTCGTCATTGTAAATATATTCAGGCAGCAGCGAGAACTCCGAGAAGTCCACATCACTCTTGAAAGAACCCGAAATCATCAGAAGGAGCGGATAAACCATCGTGACCGCGCCCAGAAGGAGCAGCACGTGAATCGAAAGATTCAGAATCCTTACCTTCAGACTCCTTTTTTCCACCTTGCCGATAATAGCCATAACTTATTTCCCCGTAGTCTTGAATTCCATTCTGGAAAGTCGCTTGAGATTGTAGATGGTGAACATCAGCGTCATCATGCCGAGCACCCACGCCATCGAAATGGCGCTTCCGAACTGAAGGTTTGTATAGGCCTCCTTGAAGATGTGCAGTTCGGCAACCTCGGTGTTTGCGCGCCCGAAGGTCATGATGAGGATCATACCTCCGGACTGCGCCGACGCGATGAAGGCTCCGACAAAGTTGATGATGATCAGCGCTTTCAGCGTCGGGAGCGTCACGTGCCAGATTTTCTGGAAGAAGTTGGCTCCGTCGATTTCCGCCGCTTCATACGTTTCATCGGGAACCCCCTTCAGCGCGGCGAGATAAATCAGGCAGCCCGGTCCGGCGCCCGCCCAGATTGTCGGCAGAACGCAGGCGAGCATCGCCCATTTTGCGTCGTTCAACCAGTCCTGCGGCGTGAATTCCAGTCCGATCAGATTGGCAAGGCTGTTCAGCGTCTGGTTGAGAATACCTGAAGATCCTGCCTGATAAAACAGTTTCCACATGAAGATCACCACCAGTCCGCTCATGACAGCGGGCAGATAATAGAGCGTCCGGTAGACAATTTTGCCGTGGGAGACCTCCTGCAGCAGAATTGCCAGAATGATCGGAGCGAGAAAACCGATGGTCAGGATGAACATCATGTAGCGGAACGTGTTCCAGATCGCCGCCCACCATTCGTCGCTGAACAGCACGCCCGCCAGATTGTCAAAGCCGACCCATCGGCTGTCCCCGACCACGCGGTAGTCCTGGAAGAAGAGCTGGGAACCGGTGATCATGGGATAATAGGTCCAGATCAGGATGCTCACTAGAGCGGGGATCATGATCAGATACCCGAGCCAGTTCCGTTTGAAATCCCATCCGCGTTTCTTCCCCGAATAGGAGTCCTTCGGCGAGAACACCTTCCAGATGTTGTAGATCACGAAACAGAAGACGCAGGCGATCAGAATGGCGACGATCACCGCCACGGTCGTGCGTTTCTGCTGTTCCTGCGGCGTAATATAACCGATCATTCTGGCATTGGTCCGGTCCTCTGCCTTCTTCAGAATGTCCTGAAGAATATTGAGGCGCTGTTCCCGGATTTCCGGCGTGTTGCCTTCGGGAAGTTTTCCATCGCGGAACAGCTGCATCGCCTCATCCAGCGGCTGAGTCAGGTAGATGTAGACCATCTGGCAGTTGCGTCCGTAGGGTTCCGGTTTCCCATCCTTGAGAGCCTTGTTAAACGCCTCCTCCCAGGACGGGGGAAAGTATTTCAGGTATTCCGTGTAGCCGAACTCCCGCAGGTAGATCGGGCTCAGGGAGCGGCCCTGCCCGAGATTGACCATGGTTTCCGCATAAATCCTGCGCGCCTCTTTGGAGTTCATGAAACTGATGTATTTCCATGCCGCATCACGGATTTTTTCCGCCGGAACGAATTCTCCCTCGGAATTGTTTCTGCCCACGATTCCTGCGAAAATGCCGTTGAGCGAGGCGTTGATCTCCGTCGCACTCTTGCCGGAAGGCCCGGCGGGGAACGGGGCAATGCCGATCAGGGCGGGATCGACTCCCGCACCCATTCTGTCATCACCGAGATATTCGGTATACATGCCGAGTTTGCCGGCCTGTTTGGCAAGTCGGACGGAACGCTCATCGGAATTGAGCGTGGAGTAGCCGTGCTGAACCGTTCCGTCGGAATCCTGCCAGCGTTCCGTGGCCAGACGCATGTAGAAATCCAGCGCGGTCGCACCCTCCCGCGAGCCGAAAGCGGCCTTCCATTCGCCGGTTTTGGGATCCTGTATCACCGCATCCCCGCCGGCGCTCCAGAGATAGGACATGAAATCCCAGGAGGAAGATGCGCCGCTGGCCATGCTGATTCCGTATCTGTCGCGGGCAGGGTCGGAGATTTTCCGCGCAAATTCCAGAAGCTCGTTCCATGTCCTAGGCGGTTTTTCAGGATCGAGGCCGGCGTCCTGGAAGATATCCTTCCGCCAGAACAGCGCGCGGACCAGAATTTTATTGCCCATCGCCCAGACATGCTTTCCCGCAGGGAAACCGCCGACCGCGGGCCCTTCGCGGAAAACAATCGGCCGGATCGCCGCCGGAATGGAATCCAGAAAGTCTTTGATGCTCTTGAACTCCGGATCGTTTTCTATGTATTTGTCCAGCGGCCAGAGAAAATTCTGCTGAATGTAGGTGTCCGACATGCGGAAGTTGACATTGATCACATCAGGTGCCGCTCCGCCGGCGATTGCCAGCATCAGGCGCGACTCCATGCCGATGTTCTGAATTTCAATGCCGCTGAACGGGGACAGTTCGATTTCCGGATACTGTTTCCGGAAAGCCCTGTGAATTTCCAGCTGAACCTGTGTATTCGGATCCGTCGATTTCGGATCCGGCAGCTTCATCACACGGAGAGGAATTTTCAGCATTTTCTTTTCTGGAGCAGTCCGGGAATCCGCGGGAGGCGACTTTGCCTCCGCGGCACTCAGACCGGGAACGAACAGCGGGGGTGCAAAAAAGGAAAGCCCCGCCGACAGCAGTGTGGTGACAATCAGTCCGCGTTTCATTTTTTCTACGGTTTTGTCCTTATGCAGGCACAAGGACACTCGCCTCCGTACTGTTGCCCGCTGCAACTTTTCCGGAAGGCAGGTTTTATGATTTTCTTACGACAGGAGCAGCCAACTCCTCACCCATCGGCCGTGCAGAAACACACAACCTGAAGGTGTATAATAACGCGCTGCCGATATTTTGCAAGCTTGTAAAGCGTTCCGTGAAAGTGAAAAATGAAAAAAAATGCAGTATAGCTGTTTTTTCACGCTGGAATCAACAGGTTTCGGGAGCAAAACGGGGATTGTCCGGATCCAGTTTCTCAAAAATCGCAAGATAGGCCGCATAGGCCTTCTCATAGCGTTCCAATTCGGTTTTCGTCAGGAGCTTTCTTGTCTGCGCCTGACTGGACAGCACGGTGGACTCGGCATCGTCAAGCATGCCGATCAGCAGATTGTAAATTCCGATTTCACTGTTGGAGAACGTTCCATCGGAGATTTTGAAATTGCTGACCACCTTGCTGCCGAAGAAAGCGGCCATATCATCCTCGGACTGATCAATGTAATGCTGATAGTCCGCAAGATCGCCCAGTGTTCCGAGCAGATTCCGCACCAGCGAGATGAACTTGATCATCTCCGGATATTCCAGATTGCGCCGTTCATTTCGCGCGGCCCGGTGAATACAGTTTGCTTTTTCCAGTGAAATCCCGATCAGCATTTCCGCAAGAGAGTAAATATTCCGCCGTTCCTCGTCGGTGCGGGAAAAGATGTTGACGCGCAGAAGCTTCAGCGCACAGGTATAGGCGGCATCCCGCTGTGCCATTTCAGGAGGAAAATTGATGGATGCCAGCGAGCCGGAGCGCCGGGAGGTGCCGAATTCAAACGGGGAAGTCATACGCAGAAAACTGCGTTTGACCTTGTCGATCATTCCTGTTTTGTTTTTCTGATATTTCACGCTTCCGCCGTCCTGGTTTCGTTTTCTCTTGCCAATGTACTCCAAAACGGAAAAAAAGCAAAAAAGATACGGAAATATCCCTGTTTTTTATCCGGCCTGAATCCAGATCCGCGTTTCGTCAGATAAGAATAACGCGGGAGTCATCGAGTGAGAATGCACTTCCCGCGTTATCGGTAATCCATCATCCTTTTTCGTCCGGTTTGACAAGTTCCGCCGCCTTTTTGTTCCGGTGCTGGTAATACAGGCAGAGCACCGTATCCGTTGCGACGAGAAGTCCGTTCAGAAGGTAGAGCCAGAAAACAAAATCGAATTTCCCTGCGATTTTATAAAGACATCCGGCGATATACCCGATGATGATCAGCGACAGAAAAATGTAGCTCTTCCCTGCAGGATTCTTGACCTTTACCGTTTTCATGATGGCAAACGGCCAGCTGAATCCGAAACAGATCAGCATAATCGCCTCGAACAAACTGGACAGCGGCGGCATAATCAACTCCCGGTTTTTGTTGCAGTCTTCTGAAAAAGCAGATAATATAACTTTTGTTTCTCCGCTTTGCAAATTCGTTTCCGGGAAAAGCGCCTTCAAATGCCGCTGTCACTCTCCCGGTCCGGACAGAAAGGGGAAAGAAAAGTTCCGGATCTGGGGATGGATGGAATTTCATCCATTCCCATCCGGAAGGGACACATTCATTTTGAAAAGGGGGAGTCGCCGGAAGTGCTTGGCATTTTCCGGAAGGGTTTGCTTCGGCACTCTGCATCAGCGTCGTATTTCCGGCAGACAAAGGCGGCGCACATCAGTCAAATACAAAGATCCGGAGTCCCCGCGGACCGATCACCGAAACAAGTTTTCCGTTTTGCAGCGCTACCTTCTGTCCCGTGATCAGCTCCGTTCCCGTGCACTCGTTTCTGATGCCGAGCCGGGCGGTGTCAACCGTTAAATCGAACATCTGGTTCTGATCGGAATCATTGAGTGCGGCGATCGTCGCCCTGCCCGGATTGGAGAAGCTGCTGACCATGCAGTGTTTTCCGAAAAAGGAGGGCTTCACCGGAGAGGAATCTTCCTTCCAGTAGGGATGGAACGTGTAAGTGCCGGAACGCCCCGCGATACGGTCGCGCGCAGCATAAAACTCCTTCATCCGGGCATTGTTTCTTGTCGTCGGCCAGCTTCCGAGGTCATGCACCAGCAGATAGCCGAGATAATGACAGATGGCGCGGTCCGCTTCCGGGGCTTCCGGATTCCATTTCGCATACCGGTCGGGAGCAAACAGCTTCTGTGCACGTTCAAACTGCGGGATCAGGCAGACCTGCATCTCCTTGTTTCTCGAGGCGTAGGCGATCCGCATCAGATCCGGTGTGAGCACATTGTAATAGGCGGGCCCGTTCAGGATGTGGCGGTCATACAGCTCGCCGAGGAGCAGAGTGTCGAAAAAGACATCGGAGGGGAGTCTTGTGGAGATCGTATGCCCGCAGAACAAGGCGGCCGGGTCCTTCTGTTTCATCTGAATGTAAAGGCGCTTGAGCAGGAGACGGAGCTGTTTCAGATCCCCGTCGCGGTGCCGGTATCCGAATTCATCCGTCCATAGACAGCCGTGAGCGGGGTTGGCGCAGGGACGCGGCCAGGTCAGGTCGAAGTAAAGGTCCCTCACCTTGTATTCGGGATTCCGCAGGAATCCGCTGATCGAATCCAGCTTGAAATCGAAGAAATCCCGGCTGTTGAGACAGGCGAATGTGGCGAGATATTTGTTGCGAGCCGCACGGTTCGGCGTCTGCGCATCGCGCATATATTCCCCCAGGCGCGGCGGGGAACAGTGCCATTCCAGGCCGAAATAATTCCATTCCGGCGACACCGGGGAGGCTCCTTTGGGGGCATTGTAGTAAAAGACGCGCTTCCCGTGTTTTTCCTGCTGTTCCCGGAAATACTTCAGATGGCGTTCGCTGTATTTCCCCGGGCGCTTGTGGGCAAAGTAGAGCGTGACGTAATCTCCCCAGCAGATCATGTTTTCGCCGGCGCGGAGACCGCGCATCTGCATGTTTTTCGGCTTGACCGGCGTCGGCTGAAGATAAAATTCCAGCGAACGCGGCGATTTCAGAACCAGCGGCGTGTCGATCAGGTTCAGCCTGAGCGAAACCGTTTTCTCCTGATGGCTGACCTGCAGGCCTTTCGCTTTGTCGCGCAGATGCCAGCCACGGCGCGTATCGGATCCGCCCATCAGTCCCGCATCGTCGCCGCCGCACCAGAAATAAGGCCGTTCCGCGGGATTGATGTGAAATACGCCGTTTCCGGCCTTGCGCAGATCTTTCTTCTCCATGATGGAAGAGCAGTCGTCAAATCCGGTGATGTTCTCCCGTTTCATCGGAATGTCCAGCGCCAGGGAGCGGAGCGCTTCCCCGCCGGGGCGGAGATTCAGCGTGAACCAGAGCAGTCCGTCGAATTCGGCGCGGACAAGGAGTTCCGCATGGATTTTTTCATTCTCCGGCACGAGAACATAATCGGCATATCCTTTGCCGCGCTTTCTGATTGAGGAGTGGAATGTTACAGGTTCGCCGTTCCACAGCAGCTGAACGGGGGCTTCCAGCAGCTCCCTGCCGAGGGACGACATGGAGGCAATCACGCCCTTTCCTCCGAAGCGGAATCTGCGGCCCCAGCAGACGTAGGTGTTGTCCGTGGCTTCCGGTGCGGTCCACGGGGGCGGAACAATGTCGTCCAGCCCGTCCCGGCAGTTTGTCCACGGGCGGACAGAGGGATATTTCGCATATCCTTCCTCGCCACGGGAGATTTCCCGCCCGTCCGGGGAGAGGAAGGTGTAACGCAGGATATATTCGCCGTCCGGCAGGGAGGCAACGGGATATTTGAGTTCCGCTTTCAGGACATCATCCGGAACGGGAACGGTCTGCTCAAAGACATTCCTGCGGCTTTTGACATCCTCCATGGTGACGCGGAGCTGATTCTTTCCTCCTTGCAGACGGGTGTTCTCCACCTCCATGACCAGCGTCTGCCGGGGAATATCCGTATAGATGCAGGAGAGGCGGGCCGGAAGCAGACTCTTGTAGGTAATCAGATTCCTGTAAAGAATCCCGTGTTTATCGGACCGGATCAGGATTTCCAGATTGCCGCTGTCCGGAACTTTGCCTGCAATATCAGCCCCCGTGACAGCGCCTTTCGTCAGCGGAAAGCTCTCTTCAAACCGGAAAGGGAAGACCGGCGCCTTGACGGAGAAGCCGGCTTTGACGGTATCGTCCTGCCTGCCCCGGAGCGTCATCCGGCTTTTGAGCGCACCGCTGTAAAGTTCCCCGAACTGCGTCAGATCCAGGAATGGAGCGTCCGGCAGCAATGTGACCTGTGCGTAGGAGGGCACGGCGAAATAATCCCCGGGAGCCAGACAGGTCCAGTTGTTTGTTCTGGCAAAGTCTCGGCAGAAGTTGATGCGGAAGGTCTTCCCTGCTCCCGGCGTGAAGGAGAAATTCCTCCACGGAATTGCGCACTCAAATGTCCAGATCCCCTTTTTTACACTGGATGCGAACCGGACGCCGCTGCTCTGCCAGTCCGCGTTTCTGTTTTTCGCGTCATAGAACCCTTTTCCGCTGTTGAAGATGAACTGCCAGCAATCTTTCTTTCCGCCGAATTCAGAAAAAAAAAATTCCACTGCGTCATCCTCCCAGAGATTCGCATCGCGTTTCTCATGGGTGCATCGGGTCCCCTCTTCCGCGGGCGATTCCATCGCTGCATACAGATTTTCCGAATCCCAGGCGAGGAAACAGCGGGACTGCCGTGCGGAATACTGAACGGGGGCATTCATGGAGTTGTTCATTCCGGAGACGGCAAGCGCGTATTCCCCGGGCGCGATCACGCCGTCAATTTCCGCACTTGCGGAGCCCACGCCCAGCTGAACGGGCGCGGAACCGCCTGTTGCCTGATTCGCATGCCGCAGGTATTCGGCGCGGACCTCCTCGGCGGAAAGGCGTTTTTTATAAATTTTCAGCTCATCCAGTGAACTGCGCCCGGGATTGCCGCTCCAGTATTCTCCCAGCTGAAAGCGCGTGAAAGTCGTCGCGGGCGGATTCCGGCGCGGAGCCTCCGCCGCCTTCTTCCCGTCGACATAAAGCTCCATGACTTTTGCGTCCCAGAGCGCGCAGACATGATGCCAGGTTTTCTTTTCCCAGCCGGAAATGTCCGCCTGAATCGTGGTGGCGGGTTTTCCCGAAGCCAGACTGCCGAACCGGAAGATCAGATTCTGATTGTCCAGATAGTTGTAGATCAGAATCCGTTCCGTCCTGCTGGAGGCTCCGAAGAAATGATGAAAGTTCTTTTCCGCGGGAACCCAGTCATCCGGCCGGACCCAGAAGGAGATGGCGCCCTCCTCCGCGGAAATCGGTGTAAACAGCTGGTATTCCCAGGTCTGTTTCGCTTTCCCGTCACTGCTGTTGCCGATCCGCAATGCCTTTCCGGCAATTCCGTCCGTCAGAATCTTATCGGGCGTCTGATCCGTTCCGCGGATCAGCTTCCCCGAGACACCCTGTTCCTGTTCCGCGCCTGCGATTTCCTGACGGGAGTTCGCGCTTCCCCCGAAATCGGCGCGGCTGGAGCGGTCGAACGAAAAATAGATTTCCGGTTCCGCCGCACTCAGGATCAAACAGGACAATAGCGCTGGAATACTCAATTTCTTCATCTGATGTTTTCCTTATCTTTCCATTAATAGGTTTTCTGAAGGTAATCATTCTCGGCCCCCGGATACGGTTCCGGCAGGAAATAATGCCAGTTCATCCACTGGCCCGGCTGATAGTTTGCCCATCTCATCGAGGAGACGTGACCGTCCGCCCAGGCGATGTTGCCGTTTCCGCCGGGGAGGGTGTCAGCGAGAACATTTTTCCTGCCATGCGGAGAAGCGAAATTGAGCCAGACCGCACTGGTGTTATAAGAGCCTGTCCAGCCGCCATTGAAGATATGCAGCGCATAATGGTCGCTTGTGGATATCAGTCCTGTGGAATCCGCCAGCGATTCCATCAGGACGGGTTTTCTCATAGGATGTTTGACTTTGGAGTTTTTGGCAAGGCGGCTGATTCCGGTATAATCCGTATTTGCATTCTGCCATCCGCCGAAGAAGCCGTTGTAGGAATAACCGACCATTCTCCAGGCGCTTGCACTTGTCTGATAGGTATTGAATATCGAAGTGGAGGAGCCCTTGATCGAAGGCAGTGTGTAGTAATTCCACAAGGTCGGGCAGTAGTAGGGCTTCGGACTCTTCAGGTAGGAGAGAGTGTAGAACTGATACGCCCATACCTGATCGGTGTCATCGCCCCAGTTTTTTGTATAAGCCGCCTTCGACATCGGCACATACCAGCCGTTAAAATCGTTCTGATAGAGAATATGCCCCGAACTCACCTGGCGCATGTTCCCGATGCAACTGATGCTCCGGGCTTTTTCTCTTGCCGTGTTCAGGGCTGGCAGCAGCATGCCGGCAAGAATCGCTATGATTGCGATAACGACCAGAAGCTCGATCAATGTAAAAGAGATTCTCCGCATAATTCATCCTTTCGTGCTTGTTGCGTATTTGGAAAACAGTTTCTGATCCAGATAGGGGGGCGCAAATTCATTTCCGCAGGCATATTTTTCGCGGTGTTCCGTATGATCGCCGCGAATCTGGCGCAGGAGGTGTTCCACCGCCATCGCCGCAAGCAGGTCAATATCCTTCTGGAAGAAGAGGATGTTTTCATCTATGCACGGAATCGGCACCTGGGGACTTCTCGCCGAAACGATCCACGGCCGGTAATCCGGAAGCACATGCTTCATTGCCGTCCAGAAATCCATGCCGATATATTCATCCAGAAAAATGAATCCGTCCGGACGCTTCCGCACGGGCATATCCAGAATGGCCGCGGCATGCCTTCTGCCGTCGGTAATCGCAGGAGATGCAAAATAAGAGACCTCCGGCGCTGTTGCGGAAGAGGATTTCTTCTTCCGGTGTTCCGGGAGAAGGGAAAACAACACCGCGCAGACCGGATTGTCCGGCAGAATCACCCCGATCCGGCGGCATCCTTTCTCCTGCAGCACTTCATAGGAGCGTTTCAGCTGGAATTCCATGTCAATGATGACACCCGGCGGGGGATTTTCCGAAAAACCGATGTAAGTATAACTGATTCCGTTGTTGCGCAGAATATTCTGCGACGCATTGCAGAATCCGCCGATGTCAATGATCCCGTCCAGGGATTTTGTCTTCAAGGCGTCCGGAAGCCCGAGACAGTCATTGAGGAGGAAATCCCTCTCATCGACCTTTTCCCGCCGGAAGAAACTGACGGTTTTGCATCCAGCCCTCAACAGACGGCTTTGAATGGCAAGGATCAGATAGCAGTAGAACGGGCTGTTGCCTTCCAGATAGAGGGATGCCAGCCCGATTGTCCGTCCCGCCAGACTGTCCCATTCGGCTTTTCTGAGAAACACGCCGACTTTGTTGCGCACATCCAGATAGCCGTAGTCTTTCAGCGAATTGATCGCCCGCATGACGGTGGTCGCGGACAGGCCAAGCATGGAGACAAGTTCCTTCTGATTCGGAAGCTTGTCTCCGGGCTCCAGTTTCCGGTCCCGGATCAGGCTGATCAGGGCGTTCCGCGCTTTTCCCGTTTTCGTTCCGTTTTCACTGTTGAGGCGGTCATACATAATGGCGTGTCCAATATCTAATTCATTTATGAATTACATATATTATAAGCCATTTCCCTGTCTTTGTCAAGGGGGAAATTGTTAAAAAAATGTTATTTCGGCAGAGGGGGCCCTGTGAAAGAAAAATGCAGGGAATACGCGCGCGGACACCGGACGAAGCGGCTCAGATGCCGGGGCGGGATGTTTTTCTCCGCCGTAATAGTGCACGAATACAAAGAAAGCATTTTACCTGAACAGGAGCAGGCGCTTACTGCTTCACGAGAATCCTGGCAGCGAATTCGAGAGCGAATTTTGAAAGAAAACCGAGAATCCATGAGAGCAGCACGATGATGACGGTCTCAGGAAAGAGTTTCGCCGAGGTGAATTTGGCGATCAGAAGAAACATCACCAGCAGGGAGGCGAGCATTCCCCAGGGTTCGGGATGAAGTCCGAGCAGCCCGCAGATGAAGGCGATCAGAAGCATTCCTGAAAAATCCCCCTGCGTCTTTGTGATTTTCAACGCGGACCAGAGCACGCCCGCCGTGAACAGCACCTGCACACAGAAAGAGAGGATTTCCTGCAATTCAGCCATGGGACACGTCTCCGCTGTTCATTCCTGTTTTTTCCAGTTCTTCCTGGAAGGTTTCCCACTCTTCCTCAATGTCACCGACCCGCAGTTCGAGCATGTCATACTCTTCGCCTTCCGGCAATGCGGAATCGGCATTCAGGAGCCGGAGCGTGTTCAGGATTTTCGCATGGAAAGACTTCATCCGGTGGACGATATGCGGCGGAATCTCTTTTCCCTGATACCGTTCCAGAAGCGTGCGGGAACATTCCATGCGCTGTTCGTTGAGTTCAAGAAGACGGCTTCTCAACGGGGTTTTGGCTTCCTCGACCACCGGATTGAAGTGTTCAAGCGCCTCCTCCCAGTTGTCCTCCACGAAATTCCGGAACGTGACTTCCTGGGCATCGTCAATGAATTTCACGCCCATGATATCCCCGAGTTTTTCATAGAAGGAGTCGAAGGAGTCCTGCCCGTTGGCGATGTCGTCCACGATCATGGCATAGATTTCGGAATGGCTCAGCGGCGCGTTCACTTCCTCCAGAATCCCGTCAACTGAATCAAGCTTTCCCGCGGAAGCGGAGAAATCCTCGATCCGCAGTCCGCCCGTTTTTTCCGTTCCGGAGGAGTGTGCGTGTTCCCCGTGACAAGAGCATTCCCCGTGTTCGCGGCGGTGCTCCTCTTCCTCGCTGTTTCCGGATTCGCCGGCGGTCGCGAGCTCATCCAGCGGGACGAGCACCCAGTCCGCATCGTCGCGGCGGATCGCCACGTCGCGCATCATCGACGGATATTCATCAAGGGAGAGACAGGGTTTTTTCCGCAGATCATGTCCCGCGGTGAAAGCGCAGAGATAGGCGTGCGCGATCTGATCGGGAATTTCCAGATATTCGCCGTAATCTTCGCAGGTCTGGATGACCGCCTCCTCGAACTGCGTCAGAAACGCGTCGAGCGCCGCCCTGTCGGGAAGTTCGTCTTTTGCACGGTATTCCAGGGAGAAAACGCCGTTGCGCCAGTCCTCGACAGTGGCGATGATCGCATCCCCTTCTGTAAAGTTGTTCTCTTTGTAAAAAGCGCCGAGATCAAAGGCGGATACCGAAACCATCGCCTTTTCCGGGCTGGAGGCGCGTTTGAGCGCCTCGTAGTTTTCGGAGGACTCCGCCACAATGCAGTCGAGCATCACCGCGCGTCCGAGCAGCATGAAGGTCCGCGCAATCTGCCCGAGCTGCGCCGTATAGGTGACGACTGGCAGCGTTTTCCCCGTGCCTTTCACGGAAAGGCGGTATTCATCGGCAAAAAGCTCATCGGAGCAGAAGGGCGCGAAACGGGCGCCGTAAAGCAGGATCCCGTCCTTGATTTCCAGTTTCGAGGGCAGAATCTTGATCTGTGCACCTTTGAAGAATGGCGCGCGGTTCCAGCAGACGGCATTGTGCGTATGCGCCTTGAAAAAGAGATCCTGGCGGCTTTCCAGAATCAGTTCGACATCGCGGACGATCCGTTCTTTCCGTTCGGTTTTCGCCAGTGCCGTATTTTTTGTCACGAAAGCAACGGCATCATCTGCGGAAAAGGATTCCGCGTGTTCCACGGATTTCAGGAACTGATTGACCGCCTTTTCAATCACGCTTACACTGGTTTGTTCCGACATGTGTCACCGTCCTTTCCCGTATCAAAACGTTGAGAAATGATTCATCTGCGCCAGTTTTTTATGCAGGAAATCGGAAATATGCCTGCTCAGATCGTCCTGCGTCCAGGTTTTCAGCGTTTCAATCGTTATTGCATTCGCAAGATCGAATTCGCCGCTTTTGAGGCGGTTCAGGCGGTAGAGACAGGCGCCGCATCCGAGTTTTGCGCCGACATCCGCGCAGAGAGTCCGGACATAGGTCCCCTTCGAGCACGAGACGGTGAAATCGGCGTACGGCAGCGCGATTTTGTCCAGCGTGATCAAGTGGATCGTGATCGGTTTCGCCTCGCGTTCGATCTCCTGACCTTTCCGTGCCAGTTCATAGAGGCGCTCGCCGCCCTTCTTGACCGCGGAGACCATCGGCGGAATCTGCTCGATGTCGCCGACGAAGGTGTTGAATGTGTCGCGGAGCATCTGTTCCGTCACGGAAGAGGGATCGCTTTCGCGGATCACGGCACCGTCCATGTCCTGGGAATCGGTCTCCCTTCCTAGGAGGATCGTGCCCTCGTAAACCTTGTCCTCGCCGCTGAATTTCTGGCTGAGTTTCGTGAATTTTCCAAGAACCACGACCAGCAGGCCGGTTGCGGCCGGATCAAGCGTGCCGCAGTGCCCCACTTTCGGCACGTTGAATCGGGAACGCACAAACGCCACGACGTCGTGACTCGTCCATTCCGCGGGTTTGTTGATAAGAAGCACGCCGCTGCGGTCGAAGACCGGAAGGCGGTGCCGGGCCGGATTATTTCTCATTGAGTTCCATCTCCACATTATTTGCTAAAATCTGTTCGGCTTCCCCGATCGTCGGTGCGTCAATGGAGCATCCTGCCGCCATTTCGTGACCGCCGCCGTTCAGACGGCGTGCGATTTTTCCGACGGATACACGCTTTGACTTCGAGCGGAGCGACACTTTGAAGCCCTCCTTCTCCTTCCGGATCACGGCGGCGACGACAAGGCCGTCGATCGCACGCAGCGCTTCGACCACCTGTTCGGTATTGCGCAGGTCCACGCCGTATTTATCCAGCAGCGCCGGGTCCAGATAGAACCATGCGAATCTGCCGTCAAACGCTTTTTTCAGATGGTTGCAGAGAAGATCGGCCTCGAAGCGCGCCATGTTTTCCTGCTTGGAAAGATAACAGTTCCGGATGATGTGCGCGCGGTCCGCGCCGAGTTCCAGAAGCCGCGCCGCCGCGCGCAGTGCCTCGGGCGTGGTGTTGTCGAAGCGGAAACATCCGGAGTCCGTCGTGATGCCGAGCAGAAGCAGCGTCGCGGAAACGGGACTGATCATCAGGTTTGCCGCTTTGGCAATCGAAAGCACGATCTCCGCTGTCGAGCACGCAGTCGGCACTACGTAACTGGCGTCGCCGTAATGTTCGTTGTCCGGATGATGGTCGATGTTCAGGCAGGGGATCGGAATTCCCTCCTCCCGGATGCACGGCGCGGAGACCCGCATCCGGGTCGAGGCGTCCAGCGTGATAAGAAGTGAATAACACTCCACGCCCAGCGTCGTGATGGAGGTGACAAGGCCGCTCGGGACAAAGTCCTGATACATGTCCGGTACGGCTTCTGGGAGCAGGGCGTCCACGAAAAAGCCGTTTTCCCGCAGGATGAAATACATGCCGCAGAGAGAACCGACCGCGTCGCCGTCGGGGCGCTCGTGGGTCATCAGAAGAATCCTCCCTTTTCCGCGCAGTGCCTCCAGACGTTTTTTCAGTTCGGAAAGTGTAATGTCATTGCTCATTTTCTTCCAGCTCCCGGATCAGGGAGAGGACCTTGTCACCCTCCTCAAGGTTGGTGTCATGGATGAAATGCAGCACCGGGGTGTATTTGAGGATCACGCGGCGGGAGACATTGTGCTGAATTTCCGGCCGCAATTTGTTGAGGGTCCGGAAAATTTCCGCAATCCGCTCCTTTCCGGCCCCGAAAATACTGATGTACACCGCGGCGTTGCGAAGCGATTCGGACGCATGTACTTTTGTTACGGATACCAGGGTGTCGCCGCCGCCGATTCCGTTTTTTTCCATAATATCAGCGATTTCGCGCTTCAGAATTTCGTTGACGCGCGCAATTCTGTCATGCTGCTGAGCCATTCACACACCTCCATTTCATGCGTTTCCCGGAAACCCCTCCGGAACGGGAAGAGCGTTCGCCGCCCGTTTCTCAGACATCCGGCGGCGGACAATGGTTCGGGGGAAAATCAGAGTGTCGCTTTTCTCAGTTCGATTTCATAGAACTGGATCACATCGCCGACGTCGAAATCAAGGAAATTGTCCAGTTTGATTCCGCATTCCATACCCTGCCGCACCTCCTTGACATCATCCTGGAAGCGCCGGAGCGAGCGGACCTCGCCGTTGAAGATCAGTTCCCCCTTCCGGAAGACACGCGACTTGCTGCCGACCTTGACGACTCCCTTGTCCACCATGCAGCCGCAGATTTTCGGCCCTCTGGAAAGTTCGAAGATTTTCAGAATATGCGCCACGCCCAGTTCCTTTTCCCGCTTGTCCGGCTCCAGACGGCCGGCCATCGCGTCCTTGATGTCCTCCAGCAGTTCATAGATGATGCTGTAAAGACGGATCTCGACATTCTCTTTTTTCGCCAGATCATTGACGCCGGGGTTGACCCGCACATGGAAACCGATGACAATTGCGTCGGAGGAGGCCGCAAGCAGAACGTCGTTTTCGGTGATTGCGCCGACTCCGGCGTGAAGCACCTCCACGCTGATTTTTTCCGAAGGCAGTTTTTTCAAGGATTCCACGATTGCCTCGGAGGAGCCGCAGACGTCAGTCTTTACCACGACTTTGAGCGTATTGCGCTTGCCGCTCTCCATCTTGGAGAAGAGATCGTCAAGCGTCATGCCGCCACCTTTTCCGGAGAGCGCCTCCACTCGCTTGCTTGCGCTTCTGGCTTCGCCGATCTCCTTGGCTTCTTTTTCACTTTTGCAGACCACAAGTTTCGTTCCCGCGTCCGGCACGCCGCTCAGCCCGACGATTTTCACCGGTGTGCTGGGACCCGCGGATTTGATGCGCTGGCCGCGGTGATCAATCAGCCCCTTGACTTTTCCGTAATATTCTCCGCAGAGGATCGGATCCCCGACATGGAGTGTGCCGTTTTTGACGACAATGCTCGCGGTGGGGCCGTAGCCCTGTTCCAGCTGGGATTCCAGCACAAACGCTTCTGCGGGCCGTTTCGGATTGCCCTTGAGTTCCAGCATTTCCGCTTCGAGAAGGATGCGTTCGAGGAGATCGTCAATGCCCTGGCCGGTCTTGGCGGAAACCTTGACGACGCCGACTGTTCCGCCCCAGTCCTCGGGCATGAGTCCGTGCTGCTGCATATGCAGAAGCACCTTGTCCGGATTCGCGTTCGGCAGATCAATCTTGTTCATTGCCACGATAATCGGCACATTCGCCGCCTTTGCGTGGTTCATCGCCTCGATCGTCTGCGGCATGAACCCGTCGTCCGCGGCGACGACCAGCACGACAATGTCGGTCACATTTGCACCGCGGGCACGCATTGCCGTAAATGCTTCGTGTCCCGGAGTATCGACGAACGTCACGGATTTATTGCCGCAGTGCGCGATCGACGCGCCGATGTGCTGTGTGATTCCGCCGGCTTCTCCGGCGGCGACGCGTGTCTTGCGGATTGCGTCCTGCAGCGAGGTCTTGCCGTGGTCGACGTGCCCCATAAAGGTTACGATCGGCTGGCGCGTCACGATATCCTTCGGATTATCCTTGAATTCGATCTCTTCTGGCGACTCCGGAACCTGGGCGTCGGACTCCTTCTGAACATGTTCCTCTTTTTCACGCTTGTCGATGATCAGGCTGAATCCCATTTTCGAGGCAAGTTCGACGGCAACGGCGGGATCGAGCATCTGGTTGATGCTGGCCAGCACGTTCATCATCATCAGATTGGTGATGACTTCGTTCGGACGTTTGCCAAGAGCTTCCGCCAGCGTCTTTACGATGATCGGGCCCTTGATGTGGACCTCCTGTTTTCCCCCCGCCGGAGTGGAAGCTGTATTCTTCGTTTTTCCCGAGTCCCTGGAGGTGCGGCCTTTTTTCGCCATCAGCTCATCGAAATAGGATTTCACGAGTTCCACGGCATCCGGCGGAATTTCAGAGTTGGCGTTTTTTACATCGTCGCCGAATCCCTGCGACTCAAGTTTTTTCAGGATCTCTTTGACAGAGACGCCATATTTATCCGCAAGCGTTTTGACTTTGATACTTTTTGTTCCCATGAAAATCCCTTACAAGCGTTGGCGTTTTGCCGGTAACTGAATCTGAAATATGCAACAATCTGTCCGGCAGACGATTACTGCTGTTTCCCGTCGGAAGCTCCGTCCGATGTCTGATTGATCTTCGCCAGCCTTTCTGAAATCGCATTCACAGTCGCTTCGTCGATTCCCTTGATCGCGGCAATGTCGGCAATCCCCGCCGTTTTCAGTCCTTCAAGAGTCAGATATCCGTTGTTGACAAGGATTTCCGCCTTTTCAGGCGCGATTGCGAGTTCAGCGGAGAGCTGGGAAATGCACTGGGTCTTTTTTTCCTCGAAGGAATCTTCCCTGACATCGTCATCGGTTACGAAATTGATGTTCCAGCCGATCAATTTCTGTGCAAGGCGCACATTCTGGGCTTTTTTGCCGAATGCCAGGCGGGAGTTCTCCGCATTGACGCGGATCGTCAGCATTCTGCGGTCCTCATCGACGCTGATCGACTCAAGTTTCGCCGGATGCAGCGCGTTTGCCGCATAGGTCTTGATGTCATCCTCGTAGCGGATGATGTCAACACGCTCATTGCCCAGTTCGCTTGTGATGTTGCGGACGCGCATGCCGCGCATGCCGACACACGCTCCGACAGGGTCGATGCGCGGATCGTTGCTGCGGACCGCGATTTTCGTGCGCATTCCGGCTTCGCGGGCGATTCCGGCGATTTCCACAACGCCGTCATGGATTTCGGAAACCTCGCGTTCGAAAAGTTTCCGGACAAAACCCGGATTGGAACGGGAGAGAATCAGGCTCGGCCCGGATACCAGGGTATCCACTTTGACCAGCAATGCGTTGATGCGCTCTCCGACCATGTACTGCTCGCCCGGGACCTTGTCCTTTGCCGCGATGATCCCTTCGGACTTCTGAAGATCGACGATGATCGCGCCGGATTCGATCCGCTTCACGACGCCGTTGACGATCTCGCCCACCTTCTCGTCATACTCCTCTTTGACGATCGCCTTTTCCGCTTTGCGCAGCTGCTGAAGAATCGCCTGGCGCGCGGTCTGAGCCGCGATGCGCCCGAAGTTCTTGGGCGTAACTTCCCAGTCGATTACGTCGCCGAGTTTGGCATCCGGATATTTTTCCTTTGCCTTTTCGATCGTGATCTGGTCGTTGTTCGGAAAGGTGTCGACGACTTCCAGTTTCGCCCACGCCTTGATTTCGCCGGAGTGGCGATCCAGCTTCACCGCCAGATTGGATGCGGGGTGAATGCTTTTGCGCGATGCCGTCAGAATCGCCTTTTCGACGGCATCCACGAGCTGTTCCTTGCTGATTCCGCGTTCCTGTTCAATATACTCAAGAGTTGCAAGAAGTTCACTGTTCATAACCGCCGCCTCCTGGCTGTTAAAATTTTTCCATCCAACGTTGCCAAAAAATAAGGCGGGTCTTTTGGTGAAACCCGCCTGATTTCCCCGTATTCGACAAGCCGGGGACAGGCAACCAGTATAATTTCAACGGTAATCTACATCCTTTCCCCGTGATCTTCAAGCACTTTTGGAGTGATTTTATGAAATAGGAAACTTTTTTTCCGTAAATTTTAGCCATTCAGACTTGAAAAGCAGTGCCACTGCGGGCTATATTATATATTTTGAAATAGCAATAATGCAGTCTTATCATAAACGGAAAGGATTTTTGAAATGGCTGAAAAGAAAAAAGTACTTGTGAGAAAGTCCGCTGTCAAGACCCACAAGCAGAGCGAAAGAGCGCGTGTCAGACATAAATCCCGCAGAAACGCGATCAGCACGCAGGAAAAGAAACTTCGTGCCGCAGTTGCCGCCGGTGACAAGGACGGAGCCGCCGCGCTTCTCAAAACCCAGTATGCCGCTCTCGACAAGGCTGTCAAATCCGGCACATTCCATAAAAACAAGGCGGACAGAAAGAAATCCCGTCTTGCTTCCCTGGTCAACAGCATTGCGAAGAAGGCCGAAGCTCCCGCGTCATGAGCGGGAACAGGCAATCTGTTCTGTAAAAAACTCCGCCGCATCCTGCCGCGGAGTTTTTTTGTACTGCCGGGACGGAAATGTTCCGGATCCTGATAATCGGCACATGCACCTTGAGATTCCGGCGGCATGTTTCCCCCGGATGGAAAAACGGGCGGAAGTTTCCTGTGGAATCCGGCGGATTTCCTTCCGGAGATTCGCCTGTGAGGAGAAATGGAGCGGACGGGAGATGCTTTTTCTCCTGATCTTATCCGGGGTTTATGGACGGAACAATCTGTCGGCGAGCGTCCAGTAATGGAGCCAGTCCTCCAGTGTCTGGTCATGTTTCCCGGTCCGCAGATGGTAGCTGATTTCGCCGGTGATCGGCTGATCCGGAGGCGGCATTGTCTCCGTGCCGAGCCCTTCCGCTCCGAAAAGGCGATAGACCTCCGAAGCATGGACGCCGGAAAGGAACTCCCCTTTCGGATCCGCCCAAAGATCCTCTGTTGCGCTTGCGATGCAGACCGGGCGCGGGGCAACCAGTGAGATCAGCCAGTGCTGGTCGAACGGCAGCGCCGCTTCATTGTTGATGTACTGCTGCAGGTTTTTGACGAACCAGTAGGGTACCGGTCTGAGAATGGCTTCCAGATTTTCGCCGAAACAGCGTTTGAAAAGTGCCGCGCCGCCGCAGCCGGAATCATTCGAGATGACAAGGCGGAAACGCGTATCCGTGGCTCCGGCCCAGAGGGATGTCTTGCCGAGGCGGGAGTGTCCATGGACAGCTGCTTTTGCCGGGTTGACAGCCGGTTCGTTTTCCAGCGCATCCAGCATTCGGGAAAGTCCCCATGCCCAGGCGCTGATCGAGGATCCGTGTGCATGAATTTCCTCCGCATTTTCGTCCGGATAGAAAAGATCATAGACACTGTGATGCCATCCATCCGCGCTGTAGCAGTCCGGATAAATGTCATGATAGCAGACCGTTGCGGAGGCATATCCGCGCCGTATGGTTTCGCGGAACTGCCAGCGGTGGACCTGAACGGCGTGCCCATCGGGCTCCACAAGTTCGCCCGCGATATTTCTCCCGGTCATCATGACGTCCGTTTCATCAGTTGTCGCATGATTGCCTTTGAAATTGAGTCCGAGAAACACCGGGGCGGGCTCCCGGAGATTCCGGGGAATGTAGAGAAGCATGACAAAAGAGTGCGATCTGCCGTTGTTCATTTCAAGATGAATCCGGATTTCCTTGCGGACTGCCGTGTTGTCGAGCGCATCCCTGCGGACCGAAAGCGTTTCAAACCACATTTTATCCGGCCGCGGGGGAAGCTGCCCGTAGACCTCCTTTTTGTAGAAATCGAGCACCTCTCCGCGACGGCGGTTTACCCATTCATACGCGCTTGTGACGCGTCCGCCGCCGGGGCGGTCCAGCGGCGAGGGAAGAGTATAGACGGGAACTTTCGATTCATCATAATTGATGTCCTTCAAGATTTCTTCCTGTGAACGAGCCATTTTTTTTCTCCCTGACTTAGGTTGCCGTTATCGCGCATGACGGTAAATTACATCCTGCTTTCTACAATTCCAGCAAGGGGAAAACCGAATCATGGTTTTTCCTGGAAAAATTTTTCATGGATGCAGCGGAAGATAATCTGCTATACAGGAGAGGACGCTCTTCAATGAGCGCGCTTCACCATTTCGGAAATTACCTTGCATTCACGCGTGTCCGCCAGTCAGAGAATCACTTCATCGGGGAAAATCTCTCCTCCCTTTGACAAAACGACAAGATCATACTGGTTTCGTTCTGTATCATTCTTTCTTATGTGTTGGATTTTGCATAAACTTGAAGCGGAAGTCCGATGGTTCTTTGTCAGACAACTCATATCGTCACAAATTTTTCATTTCCAATACAACTGTTTTGCTTCTGAAATGCTTTCAGGGAGAGGTCACAATATGAAAATGGTAAAAATGAAATGATGGACGTCTTCAATGAAAAAGTGGCAGAGGCCTTTCATGAGGAACTGCCAGAAATGCCATGTCTGGCGGGAGAATCGGAAATGGAAATAAAGGAGCTAGACCGGGAAACTTTCAATCAGTTCCACGCAGCCGGAGAAACGCTGTCCCCGGATATCGTCCGCTTTTTGAGGAACAGAAAACCAACAGAAGGTGCAGGGGGAGCAAAGAAAACGTCAGAAATTTCTATGAGGCACTGAAGAGCGGCAAGGCAATGGTTGAGGAACTGCAGAAACTGGGGAAAGCCGTCGGGCAGAAAAGTCCGGAGACTGCCGCCGCGAAAAGCTGTGAGTTCACACCTGAAGATCGCAAGGCGTTTGAAGGTGGGGCACAGGATTTCACGCAGAGGATTTGGACCAGAATGCCCCGGGCCTTCTTTCTGAATCTGCCGCAACAGCTACTGCTGCTGCCGTTATTCCGGAGACGCATCATACTGAACCTAAAAAAAATTCTGATTTTTCTTTTCTCATCTTGACAAAAACAGAAATTTGTTTATAATTAATGATGAAACGGTTAATCATAAAGACTGGCTGTGATGCATGCCTATGGGAACCAGGAAAATTACCATCAATGATGTGGCAGAACGCGCTCAGGTGTCCAAGAGTGTGGTAAGTATTGTATTGTCCGGCCGCACAGGAACAACGCGTGTTTCGGAAAAAACGCGCCGTCATGTTTTATCTGTTGCGCAGGCGATCCATTATAAACCGAATCTGATTGCGCGCAGTCTGCATGAACACAAATCTTTTCTCCTTGCCTATCTGTGCACGGGCGGCGGAAGCTGGGGATTGTCCACCCGAATGCTGCGCAGCATACAAAACGCGTGCAGAAAAGCCGATTACTCTCTGGTAGTGTATCCTTGCGAATCGCTGGAGGAGGAACGGATCAATCTCCGGGCCGCTCTTGATCGCCAGGTCGACGGAATCATTGCAACCCCGTTCATGAACGGCAATGTCACCAACGCTGCTGAGTATGAGAAAATCGCCGGAGATGGAATGCCCGTTGTTCTGCTCGGAACCATCTGCTCCGGTCTTCCCGGTGTAACACGCGACTGCGGGGAAATCGGCAGAATGGCGACAGAACAGCTGCTGAAAGCAGGACGTCGGAAAATCTTCTTCCTGACGTATGAAAACTATGACGATCCGCTGGCAGGACCCTCTTCCCATGCGGAATATCTCAGCTATGCCGGTGTCATGCGCAATGCCGGACTTAAGGAACGGGTTATCGCCATCCATCTCGGAATCATGGGAAACGGGAACACATCTTCCTACAAGGCGTCCGCACTGGAGACCTCTTATGCACAGGCGGAGGGGATCCTGAAATCATATGACTGGCCAGATGCGCTTCTGGCAAGTTCCAATTCCCTTGCCTATGGCGTGGGGCTCTACTGCCGCGATCATGGAAAACGGATCCCGGAGGATATTGCGATTCTTTCCTGCAGTGACGATTATATCCTGCCATCGCTGATTTTTCCCCGGTTGTCCTGTTATCCGCTGGAGGCTGCGGAAATCGGACGGAAGGCTGTTGAAATGTGCCTGAATCCAGGCGAACGGAAAATTTTTCACATTCGGCAGAACTACCGGGAACTGGACAGTTTTCATGAACAATCCACCAGAAAACAGGGAGGTTTTCAATATGCCGTTTCATGATCGAAATCTCGGGACAGGAGAACCGGACACCTTCCGATCCGCCTGTTCCGGCACAATGCGGGTGCTTTGTTTCCGAAAGCATGTCCATATGTTTTTCCCGTTTCCGGAATGCCGCGGCGCGTGTCCCTGCACGGATGCATCGCGGACACGGATGTCCCGCAGGAATTCATTTACATTGATAGAACTCCTGGTTGTTATAGCGATCATCGCAATTCTGGCGTCAATGTTTCTTCCCGCTCTCCAGAGTGCGCGGAAAAAGGGCCATGGGATTTCCTGCAAGGGCAATCTGCGTCAGAGCGGACTTGTTTTTCAAATGTATGCCTCGGATTATCAGGAATGGCTCATGCCGATTGGTCCGAAGGATGAGGGCGACAGCGGACCGATCCTATTTAATTATATTCAGATCATCAATTATATGAAAATCCCGGAAAGCGCGGTGAAAAAACGGAGATACACCCTGTACTGCGAGCGCGGCGAAACAACCTCCTTTACGGACTACGGTTATATTTCCGCAGCTTCTCCGTATAAACCCTGGTATTATTCCTCCGGAACGGTCAGCATTACTTTCAGCTACGGAACCAATGCTCTTGCCTGTCCGGCGGGAACGCGGCATGACGGGAGCTCCTACGGCGAGAACGTGCCGATGCGGAAGATAGGTTCTTTCCGGGAAGCCTCGCGTGTATTGCTGATGGCGGACGCCTATCAGCGGCCGATTCTGGCCAATACCCAGGCTTTCATGGTCCGGCACGGCGGCATCATCAACATCTCCTGGCTTGACGGACATGCGGATGCGGCACCCGCGTCCCTGCCGGACGGGAGCAAAGTCGCCCTCAGCCCGCGCAAGAAAATCTTCCAGAACAGCGACATCAAGCTGGCGCCCTGGTTTAAAACAGAATAATCAAACTCAACAGGAGTAGTAAACATGAGTTTTGGAAAAGAAAAGAGAACAATCCTGTTCACAGGATATCCCGCGATGGGAGGAGCCCTGACTTTCGAGGCGTTCAAAAAAGTCGCGGATGCCGCGAAAAAAGCGGGATTCACCCACATGGATCTCGGGAGCGCAATGGTCGAGCGCGCAACCTGGCAGCTCGACAACAACGGCAGATACCGGGAAGGATATGATTTTTATCCGGAATACACGGCGGTCTTCGCAGATCCATTCAAATTTCATTGTCCGGATCCATTGAAAAAACATCTTCCCGCGGACCGGATTGCCCGGAACGGACGTGAATTGAAACGCCGTGCGGCTTATCTGGCGAAAATCGGTCTGAAGGGATCGCTGATCGGCGCTTTCCCGCAATGGCTGCCCGAATCGGTCTACGAGGAACATCCCGAATGGCGGGGGCCGCGATGCGACATGCCGTTCCGGAGCCGGCGCGCTTATTTCGCTCCGTGCGTGGACCGGAAGGAAGTGCTTGATCTCTTCCGGGAGGCAAGCCGGGCGCTCGGACATCTTGCCCCCTGCCTTGACACATTGATCTTCATGACGAATGATTCCGGCACAGGAATGTGCTGGAATGAGGATTCCTATCCCGGAAAGAACGGGCCGGAGTTCTGCCGGGAGCGTCCGATGACGGAACGGGTGACCGGTTTCCTGAATGTGCTGGAAAGCGGTCTTGCCACGAAAGATCCGCTTGCCTACAATGCCACACAGGGATTCTGGTGTTTCAGCGGAAAGCTCTCGCCGCACGCGGGAAACATGCGCAGGGAAAAAATCTATTTTGTCCGTCCGCCGCAGGACAAACCTGTTGCGTTTGAAAATCCGCTCTCCATGCTTGAAGAACTGGAGAACGCGGTTTCAGGAAACGCGGATGTGATTGTCGTCAATGTCGAACAGACACAGCTGATGATGAAGGAAGATGGTGTCTACTGCCGTCTCTTCCGGAAATTCCGCGACACGCCGACGCACGGACCGACGGAACGGATTCTGTTTCTGAAAGAGCTGATTGCGGAAATGAACCTGGATCGGGGGAATCACCTTCTGGACGCCTGGCAATTTCTTTACCGCGGTGTGGATGATACTTCCCTGCGGCGGCTTTTCTATTACAGTGTGTTCCTTTACGGCTGCATGAGCGCCCGCTTTCTGGTCCGGCCTTTTGTGCCGATGCCGGAACTTCTGACGGAGGAGGAAAAATCCTACTATAAAAAATATGTGTTCGATTCGCTGGACCGTCCGGATTTTGAGCTCGATCTGCTGAACATTCACGGACTGCGCAATGAATTCATGGGGCGGACGCTCGAAGAAGCCGAGCGCGGCGTCATCTGCTGGAATTCCATACTTTCCAGTCTTTCCATGGCGCGCAGTTCCCTGAAACTTGCGCTGAAAGAATCGTCCAATGCGGGGAAACCGTATCTGGAGGACTCCATCCGGAGAGTCGGGGCACTTCTGTGTTTTGCCGGAAATCTGCGCAACTGCTGCAGATTCCAGGCTATGCTGGACCGGGCAAAAAACACGGGATTCAGCAATCTGGCCAATTCCGACCGTCTGGAAAATGTGATGCGCGATGAGATCGACAACGCGCAGGAACTGATCCGTCTGCTGGAGGAGAGCGCCCCTGCGCCCCTGCTGCCGACCGCCTCTTCGCCTGAGGAGGAAACGACATTTCTGTTCGGACCGGATCTGGTGGATCAGCTGCGCATGAAACAGAAAATCATGCTGCGGCACTGGCGCGATTCGCAGATTCTGTTTGAATTCAAAAACCGTTTCAATCAGATCTGAATAACGGAGCGGCGGAGATGAGATTTCTGATTTCCATTCTTCTGCTTCTGGGTTCCCTGCATGCGGCGGAACATCCGCATCTCCTGTTTTCCAGGTCGGAAATTCCGGGCCTGAAGCAGAAAATCAGAAACGGAGGCGTCCCGGAGCGCGCATACAAGCTTCTGCTGAAACGCTGCGAGGCGCACAAGAAGCTGGTGAGCGTGTCCACCGCGATCCGGAAAGGACAGCTGTCTGATAAACAGCCGGATGCTCTGAGCGAACTGGCCCTGGCATGGCTTCTAAGCGGCGACCGTTCGTTCGCGGAAGCCTTGGAACGTCTTGTCGCCGGCGCAAGGGAGAAAAAGGTGAATCTGGCGCAGTGCGGCTGCCAGGTTCCCCTGATCTTCGACTGGGGATACGATGTGCTGAGCGAACCATCCAGAAAATATCTCAAGGAGCTGATTCTTTCCGAACTGAAGCAGAATCCGAAAATGTCCCGTTATCCGTTCCATGCGATCTACGGCAACTGGGGATATTTCATGTATCAGCCGTATGCCATCCGTTTTCTCGCGGTACTTTCCGGCCATCCGGAATTTGACCGGAAAGCGCTGGAACGGGCGGCGGAAGCGCTGAAAATCACGCTGAATCACGCAATTACAGCAGATGGTGCCGTCACGGAACACGGTGCATACACCAATTATCCGTTCGACATCAACGGCAGCGCGGTTTTCATTCTGGAGCGCAAAGGGTTCCGGCTGTCCGGGACGACGCATCTGCGGAATATCGGGAACTGGATTGCAATGGAAACCACTGCGGCGGATCCGCCCCGTTATTTCCCGCTTGGCGACTGCAACCAGCAGGAGCCTTCCCTCTTCATGCTTCGGCTGCTGCGGAGACTGTATCCGGATTCCGGAGTGCTTTGCGAGATGCTCCGGCGCTGCGGCGGAGAATCGGAACGAAGTCCCGACCCCATATCCGGAATCATTTATCACATGCCGCTTCCGGCATCTCCGTCAGACAGGAAAACGGGTCCGGCCACCTGCTTCTATCCGGAAATGAATCTTCTGCTTTACCGTTCAGACCGGACGGAAAACGCGTTTCAATTTGCCGCGGAAGCGATTGTCGGGCGCGGTCATTCCCATTCGGATGTCGGTTCATTCGTCCTTTATGCCGGCGGTGTGAACCGCGTGACGGATCCCGGCTACGGAATTCAGAGCGGCACTTCGCACAATATCGTCACCATTGACGGCACTGCACCGGACGCTCACGGCGGCCCCGGTCATGTCGACGCTCAGCTGACGGGCGATTTCGCTGTCGCCGTCACGATCGACGCATTTGACGCATGGAACAGCAAAGTCCTTTACGCACTGCGCACTCAGGCGACGCCGCGAGTCCTGTACGCCAACCGGACAATGGCAATCCTGCAGCCCGACCGTGCCAACCGGATCCCCCCATATCTGCTGATCACGGATTCCATCCGGGGACTGAAGGAATCCGGCACCTATGAGTTCCGGCTCCAGCAGGAGGCCTTCACCTCCTTCCGGCTTGAAAAGGATGCTGCGAGGATCGAACACCATACGTCAAGCCCGGCCGTTCTCGGGCGCTGGGAAGGGGAACTGGAGATTCCCGCAGCGGAAAAATACAACCTCTATCTGCTTGCGGCGGGGAAAAGCAATCTGCAGGTTTCCATCAATGGGAAAAAGGTCTCCCGCACCTGGTTTTCCAGCGCTCTCCCCTATCGTTTCGCATGGAGAAAAATTGCCGGAAAAATTCCTCTCGGCGCAGGAAAACATAAGATTGCGCTGCATGCCGATGAGGAACTTAAAGGTATCTGGATCTGCGCCTCGAAACTGGAAGAGAAACTCTTCGGTTCTCCGTTTGAACCTCCGCCGCCGTACGCATCGCTTCATGGGAAAAGCGCCGCCACACAGGTATGGATTCCCGTTCCGGCGGATCTGAAAATGAAGATTCTGGATGTTCCGGCTCCGAAAGTCTTTCAGAGCCACCGGACTCTGCTTGCGGAAAGCCGGAAGGGAAATTTTGCGGCCGTGATTCTGCCGGAAACGCCGGAAACGCGCCTTCCGAAACGCAGAACTCTCGGAAACTGGTATGGTTTCACCCATGTGCTTGAATGGGAACAGGCAAGCGACTTTTTCGCCGTATCGGGAAGCGAACCGGCCGCTCCGTCAGGGCCTCTTTCGCCCCGTCTGAAGATGGTTCGTGTTCCGCGCAGTGCTCTCCGCACCTTTCCGAAGGTCATTCCGGAATCGCTCCAGTGGCTTGCGGCGTGCGGCGGCAGCCTGAAAATCGGTTCCCATGTGATTTTTGAGGCGAAAGAGGCCGGAGGGGACCAGCAGATGATCACCTATCCGAGAGTGGCGATTCAGGGCTGGGCGGTCTGTGACGGCGCAGCGCTGCGCGTTGAACTGCGCTGTGAGCGGCGTTCCGGAGCCTTCCCGCGTCCGATTGCCCTGCGGGCGTTCGCCCCGCGGGCGCTTGCCGTTTACTGCAATGAAAAAAAGGTTGCGTTTGAGCGGAAGGGGAAGTATATTTTCTTTACCGCCATGCCGGAAAAACCGCGTCTGCCGGAGGAAGAGAGAATGCGGGCGTATTCCAGGTTTGCGGAAACTTTTTCATCTGGAGAGGGGGAATGAAATTCCATGTTCAAAGTCTTTTCCTGGCCGTCATGATGACAAGTGCCGAAGCATCGGATGAACTTGTGTATGGAACGGATGCGAAGGATTCTCTCGGACGTGCCGTGAGAATCATTGAAACCATCCGTTCGGACGGGAGCGGGCGTCGTCGTCTGCTTTCCGGCGATTTCATCGGGGAAAATTTCTGGCCAGGATACCGGGGAAGCGGACCGGCGTTTTTCGATGAACCGGATGTCTCACCGCTGGGACGCAGAGTCTTGTTCACCAATACTTACAATCTGTATTCCATCGAGTGGTCCGGGGGACCGGCATTCTCCCTCACACGGTTCACGCGGGAAAAATACCAGCCGCGCTGGTCGCCGGACGGGCGTCGGATTGCCTTTGTTTCCGATCTGGGAAACAACTGCGAAATCTACATCATGAATGCGGACGCTTCCGGATTGCGGAATATCTCCTGGAACAAATCGGCCAATCTCTCGCCCTCCTGGTCGCCCTCCGGTGACAGAATCGCCTTCATCAGCAACCGCAACGGACGGTTCGAGCTCTTTGTCTCCGACCTCAACGGTTTTACACAGGAACGGATTTTCTCGCTCGACGGCGACATCCGGGAACCGGACTGGGGAAGCGGCAACCGCATCGTCTTTTCCGTTTCCGGGAAGGGAAGGCATTCCATCATCAGCGTGAAACCGGACGGCTCCGACAAAAAGATTCATTTCAGCACCCCGTTCTGGAGCGGACATCCCGCCTGGCATCCGGACGGCTCGCGCATCGCCTACTCTTCGGTGCGTTCCGGAAACGCGGACATCTGGATCTTCGATCCCGCCGCGAACAGCCATTTCAATGTGACCCGCTCCCCGGAGACCAGCGATTATTTCCCGCGCTGGGTTCCGAAACAGCTGCCGGATTCCCCGCCTGCGATTTCCCCCGACCGCGCGGCACTGAAAGCGGCGGGGCTGGATGAAACGGATCGGACCGGCGTCATGCCGCTCCGCGCATATCCCGCATCCGTCCCGGCTCCGCCTCTGCCGAGGCCGCGGATGCTTTTCCTGACTGCCGATCTTCCGGCGATCCGCGCCCGCCTGGAATCCCCTCCGCTGCGCGCGGCCTGGAAACGTTTTCTCCGTCAATGCGACTCCTATCTGGAGGACCGGCGGATAGCCGAATCCCTGAAAAAAATTCCGGATGATCCCCTGCGGAAACGATATGCGATCCCTGCGTTTGCGGAACTGTATTACCGTGCCCCGTGGCTGGATGCGCTTTTTTCCCTTTCCTTTGCCGCCCGCGTAACCGGTGAGGAGAAATTCCGGAACAAAGCGCTTGCCATTCTCCTGGAAGCCGCCGAACGTTACCGCACGGCATACGGTGTCATGCACTGCGACTACCGCGTGGCCTGCGCCTACGACTGGCTGTGGAAATTCATACCGGAAGCGGAGAAAAAACAGCTGGATCGTCTTCTGCTCATTTCCATGGAGCAGAAACTTTCCACATGCCTGCATCATGTTCACGGAATTTACGGAGCCAGTCCCGGGGGCGGGAATTACGCGATCTATTTTGCAGCATCCCTCGGCCCGATCGCGCTGGCAATGGCGGGCACTTCCGCACTTGCCGATGAGTCGCTGAATGCGGCGGAGCGTCTGGCCTTTCTCACATTGAACCGCTGGATCGCGCCGGAAGGGGACGCGCAGGAGGGATTCTCCTATTTCGCCCATCCCGTAGGGGAACTGCTTCCCTTTCTGGTATCCCTTCAGAAGAACGGCCGCGGCGCGGAACTGGTGGATTCCAACCTGAAAAAGGTGTTTTTCTGGATGGCGGTTTCTGCGGGAAAAGCGGTCTCGGAAACTCCCGCGATCGGGGACAGCGATTATCTGCCGCTTCGTCTGCCGACCGGACTCCTTGCGCTTTACGGGAAAAATCCGCTTCTGCGGAAACTCTGGAACCGGGTGCCGCGTTCCGCCTCGGAACTGAATACGGTCACGGGACTTCTCTGGTGGGAACCCTCCGAGGCGTCGGAACAGGATTTTTCCGAACTGCCCTCTTCCTCTGTCTTCCCGCATTCCGGCTATGCCGTCCTACGCACCGGCAGCGGGAAAAAGGATTCGGTTCTGACCGTCTCGGCGCCGAGACAGGCGGGGCATGCGCATCTGGAATACGGCGCTGTGACGCTCAGCGCCAATGGCCTGCGTTTTCTTGCCGATGCCGGGCAGTCCGTTCCCGCATCCGATTACCACAGCCAGATTCTGTTAAACGGCCAGGGGCGGTGGAGAAGCTCCTTTTCAACGCCGCTTCTCGGGGCACTCCGGCGAGCCGGCAATGTCGAATCCGTCACGGTGGATTTCAGCGATGCGTTCAGCGTCTCCTGTTTCGGGGTTCCGGATTATTCCGGCATTCCCTGCGGGCGGGCGGGGCTGCGCCGGGGAATCCGCACGGTGGCGATGGTCAAGGCTTCCGACGGAGTTCCGCCGTATTTTCTGATTCATGATTCCATCCGGACGGACTCCGACGAGACAATCGTGGAACAGGTTTTTACCGCGGATCAGGGAATGCGCATTGACATTGATTCCGACGGCACGGTCCGGATCGGGGAAAGTGTCCGCGATACTCTCTTTCAGAGCACGAAGGGGGAAGACCGTGCGGCATGGGACTTTGAAATTCCGGAAGAAGGCTCTTTTTTCCTGCATATCTACGCACGTTCCCGGGCCGGAGTGGAACTGGAGGCCGACGGGCAGAGGCGCCTTCTGACCTATCCGCAGCCGCCGTCCCGCCCGGATACCTGGCAATGGCGCAGCCTCTCCGCCGGAACAAAGCCGTTCCAGCTGCGGCTGCCGGCGGGAAAACACCGCATTGCCCTGCGCACCTCCGCCTGTTTTCATTCGCTTGCCCTGTCGCAAAGATCGTCTCTGACGGGAGAAGCGCCGGATACGCCCGAGGCTGTTGTCCTCCTGAAAAACGCCGATGCACAACGCACGGGAACAGGATGGAAAAAAATTTCCCCCGCTCAAGCGGAACTGCATATCATCTCTCTGCTGGGGCATCCTGAAGTGAAGCAGTATGACAAACGTTTCACAACAAGATTTCACGGGCAGCTTCTGGTGGTTCTGCCGCAGTTCCGTCTGCTGAAACGGGGAAAATCGGTTCAATTCCTGACCTTGCTCTGTCCGTTTTCGGACGGGACGGAGAAAGTCCGGGTCAAGGACGGGATTCTGCATTGGAAATCCGCGACGGATGAAATCGTTGCGGAAGAAGGAAACATCAAAATAAACAGGAGAGTTGGAAATGAGTCTGAAAGATAAATTCTGGATGTGGGGATACACGCAGGAAACCCCGGGTGCTCCGGTCCCGTTTTCGGGCACATCAAAAAGCTGGTGCAGTCTGGAGTCCGCGGCGGATTATTTCGGAATGCCCAATACCGTCTTTATGAACAGCATGCACAGTTTCGACCGTGTGGAGGAAAATCTCGCTCTGCTTGAAAAATCCGCCCGGATTCTCTGCGGACTGCCGCACGGGGAAGAGAATGCGCCCGCAGGTGCGGCGCGGATCAGCGGACTCTCCGGAAAATTTCCGAACATCCGCGGGATCGTCCTGGACGATTTCCTCCAGCTTTCCGGTCATCCCACCACACCGGAACTGGTGAAACGCATCCGGGAGAACCTCCGCTCCGCCAATCCGGAACTGGAACTTTATGTCGTCATGTATTCGGATCAGAATCACCTCGACATCACCCCCTACCTGGATTTGATAGACGGCATCCTTCTCTGGCGCTGGGTCTCGACGGAACAGTTCTGGCGTGCGGAATTCGGTCCGCTTCTGCATCGGTTCAAAGTCAATTACGGGAAAAAGCTGTTTCACGGCGTTTATCTTCAGAATTATGGAGAACATTCCTCAAGCGCGCATCCTGTCGATTTTGAACTCTGGAAGCTGCAATGGATGCGGATACTGTCCGAACTGCGCAGTCCTTGCGGGTTTCTCGACGGCTGTGTCCTGCTGCAGAACGCCTGGGTCGGGCATCCGGAATTCCGCGATCACGCAGTCTGGCTGAAAGAGACGCTCGACTGGTTTTTTGCCACTGCAACGGAAAGGGGATGCCGTTGAATGAACATTCCGAATCTCCAGTGGAATTACCGCAGGCTCACAGAAAAAAAGCATCCGTTCCTGCTTGATGAAAAAGCCGTGCCCCGGAAAAATGAGATCCGGATTTCCTCCTTTCTCATCCGCGGCAGTGACAGTCCGGAATGTCTGCACAATGCGGCGGAAGATCTTCTTGCATTCTGCCGCGAAGCCCTGCGCCTGAATCCGGAAGACGGCAGAGGATTTCCCCTGCATCTGTCGATTCGCGGGGAAAAAGGCCGAAACCGTGATTACCGCATGGAAATCGGGAAGGAGGAAATCACCATTCACGCTGCGACCGCCTACGGTGCGGTCTGTGCATTGTTCCGTTTGCAGAACCAGCTGCGCCTCCGCCGGGCGCCGTTCCTCAGGAAAGGAGTGTTCGACAGCCGGAATGCGCTGGATCCGGCACTGACTCACCCGGCCTTCAAATCCGCTTCCACCGGAACGATCGACTGGCCCTTTGCTTATCCCGATGGATATCTGCTCGGAATCGCAAGAAACGGTTATACGGGGTTTCATCTGAACCTGCGGATGGATCTCTTCAGCGATTCTGAGATCCTTCCTGAACTCGCCTGCCGCAATGCGGAAAAAAACAGAGAGCAGCTCAGGAACATTATCAACGCGGCGGACCGTTTCGGGCTGGACGTTTTCCTTTCCCTGTATCTCGTGCCGTTGCCGGGGAATCATGCGCTGTTTTCGCGTCATCCGGAACTGCGCGGCAGCCGTCTTATCGGAACGAAGGACCGGTATGTCCTGTGTTCCTCCCATCCGCTGACTCTCCGGTTTTACGCGCAGGAGATGCGCGCACTCTTCCGGCAGGTGCCGAATCTGGCGGGTGTTATCGCGATTTCCGGATGCGAGGGATGGCTTCACTGTCATACGGCATGCGCACAGAATCCCGATGGCTCATGCGACTGTCCGCGCTGCCGGAAAATCGAACCGGAACAGAGTGTCGCGGCAATGTTCGCCGCCATGGCGGACGCGGTCGCGCAAAGTGCCCCGGGCGCCCGTTTCATCGTCTGGAACTACGGGATCTTCTCCTGGACGGACATCGGGGCGGAAAAACTGATTGCGCATCTTCCGGAAAACTGTTCCGTAATGGCTAATTTCGACACCGGCGATTCCTACCGTCTGGAAGGAGCCAGAGGAGTCGCCTTCGACTACTCCCTCCGCTGTGTCGGACCTTCGCAGCCCTGTCTGCGCCAGAAGGAAGCCGCGGAAAAACGCGGACTGGAATTCATGGTGAAAACCGAAAGCGGCGCTTCTCTGGAGTTCTGTTCGCTCAACTGCATTCCGGCTCTTTCCCGCTGGATGCGGAAATACAGGCGCATCCGGCAAACGGCGTCAGGAGCGTTGTTCAACTGGAAATTCCTCGGCTGCAACGGAGAACTGGCGCAGGAGCTGGCGGGTCTGACGGCATCCGGGGAAACGGAACGGATTCTCGAACGTCTGGCAATCCGTGATTTCGGACGTGAAAATCTCCGGAATGTGCTTTGCGCATGGCGGGAATTCGACCGTGCCATGGAACATCATCCGTTTTCCAATCCGAGTGCCGGCTATTTCAAAGGGCCTTTTTTCATCGGTCCGGCACAGCCGCTTTTCCTGACTCCGCCGGACAAGCTGCCTCCATTGTTCAAAAACGGAGGAAACAGCATGGTCATGACCGATTTGACCTTTGTGGAACCATTTGGAGTCAAAGCATTTCTGAAAGCTCTGAAGAAAATGGAAAAACACTGGGCCGATGGCTTGTCGGCACTGGACGGCATCCTGCCTCCGGAAGACGCTTACCGCAAGGCGAAGATTCATTCCCATCTTTCTCTTTGCCGTCTCTTTCTCTGTTACATCCGGACCGCCCGGCATATGACGGAATTTTATGCGCTGCGTGAGTCACTGCATCTGGAGCCCTATACGCCGGAGAGTGTGAGGGAAACGTTCTCATCCATGCGCAGAATTGCACAGGCCGAACAGGAAAACACCACTCTTGCCTTGCAGCTGCTCCATTCGGACAAATCCCTGGCTTTTTCCTATACCTATCATTACGGAATCAGCGAAGCCATGTGCCGCTTCAAACTGCGCCATACAGAACATCTGCTGCAGGTGGAACTACCGCGGAAATTCTACGGAATGCAATTTGCTTTCAATCAGCGCCCGTGCTGGACCGGAAAGGAATTTTGAAAAGAGGGGCGGATTTCATGGAGTCTTCGACGTCGGATTCCTTGTTTCTGCCTGATCAGGGAGCCAGCGAAACATTCAAGATAATGACTTTAAGCATCGTTGCATAAATTTCTATATCAATAAATTCCAGATACCCAGCCCGACATTGAGAGGCGTTGCCAAGCGTCCGTTGATTCTTGCCGACATGACTTTTCTGACGCGGCTCAGAAGCTCAGAAATTCCGCCGTT
>CASEFP010000156.1 GCA_949287225.1 uncultured Lentisphaeria bacterium | reverse complement strand
TTTTTCCGGTGTCCATAGCGAGGGTGAAACACACGTTCCCATCCCGAACACGATCGTTAAGAACCTCCACGACGATGGTACTGCACATTTGAGTGTGGGAGAGTAGTTAGACGCCGGGATTTCTTTCTGACCGGAGCACGTTATAAGCGTCCTCCGGTCTTTTTTTATACCCGGAACACCCCCAGACGAAAATGCAGAAGCATTTTTCCGTATAGGGATTTTTTCCTTGCAATCAATTTGAAAAAAAATATTTTACGATTAAATTAAAGAAATACTTTAATCTCAACAAAAGGAATCCGAACATGTTTTTTGAAGAAACATTCCGCTGGTACGGTCCGGAAGACCCGGTTTCTCTGGCATACATCCGTCAGGCTGGTGCCACAGGGGTTGTAAATGCGCTGCACTCTCTTGCGCCTGGAATTGTCTGGACCGAAGAGGCTATCCGCGAACGCTGCCGCATCATTGAGAATGCCGGGCTGACCTGGAGCGTGATCGAGAGTCTTCCTGTTCACGAAGACATCAAGACCGGTGCATCCACTGTGCCGCAACTCATTGAAAACTATAAGACCTCCATCCGCAATCTCGGAAAAGTGGAGAACGGCCCCCGCGTGATCACCTACAACTTCATGCCTGTTCTCGACTGGATCCGCACCGATTTGCACCACAAGCTTCCGGACGGTTCGGAAACATTGTATTATGATCAGAAACAGTTTGCCGCCTTTGAAGTGTTCATTCTTCAGCGCAAGGGCGCCGAAAACGATTATACACCTGAACTGCTCGCAAAGGCCGAAGCGTATTACAAAGGTCTTTCCAAAGCGGAAATCGACGAACTGACCAGCACGCTGATCGACAATTTCCCCGGTTTCAAAGGCGTGAAACTGGACGACGTCCGCGCAATGCTGAAAAAGTATGAGGGATTCACCCGCGCGCGTCTGGAGGAGAATCTGCACAATTTCCTGACCGCGGTTGTGCCCGTTGCCGAGGAGAATGGCTGTTACATGGTGATTCATCCGGATGATCCGCCGCGTTCGATTCTCGGACTTCCGCGTATTTTCAGCAATATCGCCGATGTCCGGCGTCTGCTCAAGGATGTGGACAGTCCCGCGAACGGGATCTGCTTCTGTTCCGGAAGTTTCAGCGCCAGCAAGGACAATGATGTCGTTGCAATGTTCAAAGAGTGTGCCGACCGGGTGCATTTCATGCATATGCGCAGCACGCAGCATGAAGGCGACGGAAACTTCTTCGAGGCCAATCATCTCGAAGGGCGGGTCGATATGTATGAGCTTATGAAAGCACTTTGCGACGAACAGGTGCGCCGTAAAAAAGCGGGCCGCAAGGATTGGCGCATTCCGGTTCGCCCGGATCATGGTCACCGCATGATGGACGATCTGGAAAAGCCCGATTCTCCGAATCCAGGTTACACCTGTCTCGGACGTATGCGCGGTCTTGCTGAACTGCGCGGCCTGGAGTTTGGTGTCATGCGCGCCTTCCATCCCGAAGAACTCGGGAAGTGACCGTTGCGCGAGGAAGGTCCGTGATAAAAAAAATGCCGGAGCAGTTCGCTTCGGCATTTTTTTTGTCTTTATCAGAAATGATTATTTGGTCTCTTTGACTTCTGTTGTAAAAACGGCAAGTGTATTTTTGCCGGATTTCAGATAGAGTTTTCCATCCTTGATCAGATAGGAGTCTACTTTTGAAAGAAGCCGCAGATAGAGGTCCTCGTATTGCATTCCCGGACCGGCCATTTTCGTGGCGCCGAGTGCACCGGTCTTGAAAGTGCCCTTCTTTTCATCAATCGTTGCCGGCCCGAAATAACGGTTGACACCCGCGCAGCCTGCAATCTGTTTTTTCTCCGGATCATAGATCAAGGTAATGTTTTTCGCGGGTTCTTCCCAGGACTTCATCGTCCCTTTGAGAGAATCCAGTTCGAGGGTCCAGACCGTGGAAATTTTCGGAGCGAGAGCAACAGCGGATGGCTGTTTGGTTTCCTTAACTTCCGTTTTGTCTGTAACTGACCCTTTTTCCGGTTTCTTCACGGTTTCTTCCGGTTTTTTCACGGTTTCTTCCGGTTTTTTCTGAGTCGGCGTCACAGTGGCGACGGATTTCGTTGGTTGAGTCTTTTCCTCAGGGGGCGCCGGAACTTCCGACACAGGTTTTTCACAGGAAGAGAAACAGGAGCATCCACTCGTGAGAACGGCGAGGGCAACTGCAAGAGAGCACACCCCGAACGGGGCGATCAAAACACGCATATTCATCATCATATTACCTCCGTAGTTTTAAGCGGTCATTTAAAATACAGCCGCTTTGCGATAGTTCAAGGGTACAATGCAAAAAAGATGCTCTTTCCCTGACATCTCCAACGGAGCACTTGTTCCTCCGGAAAAAAATTTCCGGAGGAAGTGATGCGTTTACTTTTTCTCTTCCGGCGCTTCCCGGATGCTGGACAGCCAGACCTCCGGGACTGTGACCTCCAGCGTTCTCCATGCCGGATCATTGGTGTAGACATGCACGGCATTCGGAGTGAAACGGTCTGTCAGGCGACCGTTTTTTCCCGTGACAGTTCTGTTCTCGAATGCGACCGGAATTCCGCCGTCCGGGAATCCGTGGCGGAGCTGTGCCGTCACTTCCTTTGTCGTGTAATTCGCCGCGAAGAGATAGCGCTGCCCGTGATAAAGAAGTTCGATTGTCCGGACGGGATTCCGGAAATCTTCCGCGACCCGTTTCCCTGAGGCGAACACCGGATGGACCACGCGGATCTCATTGAAAGAGCGGAACAGCACGGGGAGGAATGAGCGGCGGAGGATTCCCCGCTCATGGCTGATCCCGAAATAGAGAATGCCTTTCACGTCATGGAAGAAGCTGTCGTAGAACATGAAGCGCGACTGCGCCAGATCCGGATAAACGGGATTTTTATGATGCCATGCGTATGCCTGAAGATAGAGCCAGACGGGTTTGCGGCCCTCCACGGCTTTTCCGCAGACTTCCGCACAGGCGCCGATGCTTGTGAGCGAGTATGGTTCCCCGATGCTTCCGTGCATCCGCCGTCCGACCGGATAGATGTCCATGCCGTAGATGTCCGACGCTTCGCTGTAGACGCGGTTCTGTTCGACGGAGCCCTCCGGCGCTTCATTCAGGAAAATCGGCCGATAGGGATCGTATTCCCGAAGTTTCCGGTAGGCATCAAGCAGCGGGGCAAAGGGTTCACCCAGAATTGCGGGTTCATCTTTCAGAATCCAAGCGAAGAGTGCGGGATCCTTGAGCAGGTCCGGCGGAATGATCGAGGAAATTCTGGTAAACCATCTTTTCAGATCGTTTTCCGGGTCTCCGCCGACATGATAGTAATTGGCGATGAGCAGTTTGTATCCGTCACGGTTCGCCGCCGCGAATGCCGCGCGCGCCTCTTCTTCCGTATTCGGGCGGATGGTGAACACCGTGATTCCATTCTGTGCCGCGGTTTTGTTCCGTTCCAGATCGGTGGCTCCGGTGATCAGTGGATGGAAAATTTTCCCGTTTACATAGAAATTCCGGTCCTGTCCGATTACCACTTCAACAGGGGAGGGGGGCATCTTGCGGATTTTCTGTTCAATTTCACCGGATTTCCTGCCGTTCCTGTCGAAGAGTTCGGCGTGGAGGAGATAGACGCCCTCTTTCCAGTCGTCCGCAACGGGGAAGGAGAATGATTTTCCCGTGGATCGCGCCAGGACCTGATCCCCGCGGCGCAGAGTGAGTGTTACGCGCGCCGGTTCCGGGTAAGCCCGGACGAAACCCGAGATTGTCCGGATCGGATGCGACTGGTAGATGCTGCCCCGGAAGGCTGGCGAGGTGAGGATCAGTTCACGCGATTCCGGGCGCTTCACTTCCTGAAGTTTGAAATTGCGGCAGATGAGCCCGGAGCCGGTCACTCTCGAATAGAGCCCGATGTCGATGTAATTCCGTTCCGAATCGGGAGGAACCTGAAAGATGAATTTGACGTTTTTTGTCTCTTTTTTGAAAATGAGTTCCGCGATGGAGTGGTATTTCTCATGCTTGTTGTCGAATGTGACCTGAGCGTAAAACGCGTTTCTCTCCGTCCGCAACGCGGTGACGTCGGCGGAGAATTCATAGAAGGCACCTCGTTTCGCTGGAATTTTCCCGAACGAGACGCCCGGCTGAAAATAGCTGAAATGATGCAGGATCAGGCTTTTCCCATCGTCGCCGGGACGACTCTTTTCAGCATATTTTGCCTGGGCGATCGGAAAGTCATACGCTCCGAGCGCGGGAAGAAGCGCCCCGAGCACGACGAAGAGTGAACATTTGCGGATTGCGGGAAGTTTCATGCCGAGGAAATCCTTTTTTTGAAAGTTGATGTGTGACAGGGAGCCCGTTTCGCGCAGGAAACGGGAGAAATGTTTCTGTTCTCTTATTCCACGACGGAGTTCATGTCCTTTCTTCCAGCTGTCCAGCAGACAAGATTGTTCTGTCCGAGCGTCTGGTAGGGAAGAAGCGGATTTTTGACCTGTTTCGCTTCGGCATGGCCGTCGCAGAAGAGAATATTCACCGTTCCTCTGTGGCGGATGGCGTCCGGCATTCCGTATCCTTTTGATGTTGTTGCCCGTTCCATGACTCTGTAGGAACCTTCGATTTCTCCGGCAAGGCCTTTTGCGCCATCAATACAGTCCATGACCAGATAACCTCTGGAAGGATAGCGCAGTATTGTCTGTGATACCGGAAGGGAATAAGTCAGCGGTGCGGAAAGTCCCCAGCCTTCCCGTCCGCCGATATACCGGTAGTTGTAGCCGTATCCGATATATTTAAATCCTCCGTTGGCGATACTGGTCTGGGGGACTGAGGTCGGATTCAGCGCCGGGTCGAGGAAGGCTTTGTGGCGTCTGAGAACTTCGTCGCGCACCTGATAGCCGAGTCCGGTCGGAGGACTTCCGGCAAGCAGATTGACCCATGTGCGGGTATTCTGGCTGTCAACCACCACTTCGCAGGGCGGATAGTATTCCCGGTTTTCCCCCAGATAGGCGATGAAGAGAATGCCGGTCTGTTTCAGGTTGTTCATGCAGTTGGCGCTGTATGCCTTGCGTCTGGCGTTGTCCAGCGCCGGAAACAGCAGGGCAGCCAGAAACGCAATGATTGCAATGACAACCAGAAGTTCGATCAATGTGAAATGTGCTCCCGCTTGTGCCTGTTTTCTCCTCCCCGGCGGGAAGGAGGAGCGGTTCTGCGGAAGGGCATTTGGGGATTGGCCGGCTGATTTCATTCTGAATATCTCCTTATTTTTGCAGAATGGTTTCATAGGAATAAATTCCTGGGATTCTGGTGACGACGGGAGGCGGCAGGGATCTTGTCACGACCGCGTGATGCAGGAGGCGCACTGCCGTCTCCCCGCATTCGGCGATCTGAAAGCGCAGAGTCGCGATTTTCGGCTGCATGGAATTGCATCCGATGCTGATGAGGGGCAGTTCCTTCACGGGATCAATTCCGTTGAAACGCAGTTCGTTTTCCCACATGGATGCGAGTGCCGGAGTCATTGCCGCAATGGCGGAACGTTCCGCACTCTTGCGCAGACGGGAGATGAGGGGGGCGGATTCACGCCGGAATGCGGGATAGTCCGGTGTGCGGCAGACTTCCAGCTTGCATTCCGGCAGGCATTCATGCATGATCCGGGCGAAGCGCGTATAATACAGTTTGTATGGTCCGTCGGAATAGAGACAGCTGTAAACGATTTTTTCGATTTTCTGCGAGGCGAGAGAGGCGAAGATGGCCCGATAGCCCGGCTCATGATCGTTGATGATGCAGGGCGGCTGGAGGATTTCATCTTCAAACATCTGGAGAACAATATAGGGAAAGCGGCGCTCATCCAGTTTTGCCCGCAGTTTCCGAAGATGGAATGCACCGAGAAAAATAACCCCGTCTGAATAAGGATAACCGATCCGTTCCTCAACATAATCTTCAAGTCCCGGAGCATCGGGGCGGACCGGCAGGATTTTGACATCGTAGCCGATTTTACCGGCGCCGTCCATAATCCCGCGCAGACATTCCAGCAGCACATTGTCCTGTTCGAACAGGCGGACATCGCTCTGAAAATGCAGATTGTCCAGAACGAACGTGAATGCCTCGCTGCGCTTGCAGCTGATCCTTCTGGCGTTGATGTCCGCACGGAATCCCAGATGTTCGGCCGCTTCCTGAATTCTCTTCCGCGTTTCTTCCGAACACAGATGGCTTTTATCCGGCGACAGGGCGCGGGATACCGTCGCCTGATTGAGATTCAGGTATTTTGCTATGTCCCTGTGCGTGACTGTTTTTTCCATGATCTGCCCGTTATTTTTCTTGTTATGCATCCGGATGCATAAATATTATAAACAAATTTCTGATCTTGTCAAGGGCGGAAATGAAAAAAAGAAGAAAAACTGGAAGGAAGGGGGCGTTTCCCCATCTGCATTTTCCGCAGACTCCCGCCTGAAACATCTGATGCGGAGATCCGGATTATTCCCGGAATGCAGACGGAGCATCACTGTTTCCGGGAAGGATCGTCACTCGTTGTTGGACTTGAGGACTTCCACAAACGCCTCCTGCGGAATGTTGACGTTGCCGATCTGCTTCATGCGCTTCTTGCCCTCTTTCTGCTTTTCGAGGAGCTTGCGTTTTCGCGTGATGTCGCCGCCGTAGCATTTGGCAAGCACATTTTTCCGGAAGGCGCGGACAGTTTCGCGCGCAATGACCTTGCCGCCGATCGCCGCCTGAATCGCGATCTGGAACTGGTGCTGCGGGATTACGCCCGCGAGCTTTTCCGCCAGCATTCTTCCGCGTGCATAGGCGTGATCCGCGTGGACGATTGTGGAGAACGCGTCGACCGGTTCGCCGTTCACGAGCATGTCCAGCTTGACGAGCTTGTCCGCCTGATAGCCGGCGGGTTCGTAGTCCATGCTCCCGTAGCCACGCGTGATCGACTTGAGCTTGTCGTGGAAGTCGATGAGGATTTCGTGCATCGGGATGCGCGCGGAGAGCAGAATGTGCCGTCCGTCGACGCTCTCGGTGTTCGTGCAGACGCCGCGCTTCTGCATGATCAGGTTCATGATGTCGCCCATGTAGACGGTCGGCGCCATGATCCGGGCGTTGATCAGCGGTTCCTCGATGCGGTTGATCTCCGAGGGGTCGGGCAGATGCACCGGATTGTCCACGTTGATCATCGTTCCGTTGTTGAGGTAGACGTGGTAGATCACGCTCGGATAGGTCGCGATGATGTCCATGTTGTATTCGCGCCGGAGCCGCTCCTGAATGATCTCCATGTGCAGGAGCCCGAGGAAGCCGCAGCGGAAGCCGAATCCGAGTGCTGCGGAGGTCTCCGGCTGATAGGCGAACGCCGCGTCGTTGAGCTGGAGCTTCGCCATGCTGAACTTGAGCTGTTCGTAGTCCGCCGTGTCGATCGGGTAGATGCCGCTGAACACCATCGGACGGATCTCCTGAAAGCCGGGGAGGGGTTCCGTGCAGGGATTTTTCACTTCCGTGATCGTATCGCCGATCCGTGTGTCGGAGGGACTTTTGATGTTCGGGATCAGGTAGCCTACGGACCCGGCGGAGAGACGTTCGACCGCCTTCATTTCCGGGGTGAAGACACCCGCCTCTTTGATTTCGCTTTCCAGTCCCGTGCTGAGGAGCCGCAGCTTGTCGCCGCGCCTGAAACAGCCGTTGTAGACGCGCACATAGGTGACGACGCCGCGGTAGGTGTCGTAGATCGAGTCGAAGACGAGCGCGTTTGCCGGCGCCTCCTCGGAACCCTTCGGCGGCGGAATGAGTTTCACGATCGCCTCGAGTACGGCGGGGACGCCGGTGCCGTCCTTGGCGGAGACCGCGATTGCCTCCTCGCGCGGAATTGCAAGAATCTCCTCCAGCTGTTCATAGCACATGTTGAGATCCGCCGCGGGGAGGTCGATCTTGTTGATGACGGGAATGATCTTGAGGTTGTGCTTGAATGCCAGATTCACGTTTGCGACCGTCTGCGCCTGGACGCCCTGGGTGGCGTCGATGATGAGGATCGCCCCCTCGCACGCCGCGAGCGAGCGGCTGACCTCGTAGGTGAAGTCCACGTGCCCGGGGGTGTCGATCAGATTGAGTTCGTATTCCTTGCCGTCAGAGGCCGTGTAAAGCATGCGTACCGGATGAGCCTTGATCGTAATGCCGCGCTCCTGTTCGAGATCCATGGCGTCGAGGAGCTGGGCGTGGACGAGATCGCGTGCCTCGATGGTGTGGGTCGCTTCGAGCAGCCGGTCCGCCAGCGTGGACTTTCCGTGGTCGATGTGCGCGATGATCGAAAAATTCCGTATCCTGTTCAAGTCTGCCATGTATGCTGTTTCCCGCAAGTTGCTGTTCTGTTCTTTTTTCGTCGTGTAATTTACTCCGTGATCGCGTTTTTTCAAGAGGAAGGCGGATTTGCTCTTGACAAACGAAACTTTCCCCGTTATCTTGCTGTCTCCGGAAAACAGGGGATCACGATATGAAGGACGGATTTTTCCAATATCTCTTGAAACGCTGCCTGCTCGGGATGATGACGCTTTTCATCATTCTTTTTGCAAGTTACGTTCTGATGCGCCTTGCGCCCGGCGATCCGACGAAAAGCTCCATGCTGGGGGAGGGGGCGGGCACGCAGATGGCGTCGGACAAAAATACGCTGGCGCGCAACGAGTCCCTGCGTGAGAAACTGCATCTGGACAAGCCGGTGCCGGTTGGTTTCTACCTCTGGTTTGTGCGTGTGCTTCATGGGGATTTCGGGGAGTCTGCCGCTGTGGACAAGGGGCGTCCCGTGACCGGGCTGATTCTGGAGCGTCTGCCGGTGACGGTGAGTCTGAATCTTCTTGCGATTCTCGTCACCTACCTTCTTGCGATTCCGCTCGGTATTTTTTCTGCGGTCCGGCCGGATACGAAACTGGACAATCTCATTACCTTTTTCCTCTTTTTCCTTTATTCGCTTCCTGTGTTATGGGTGGCATTGATGCTTCAGGCGCTCCTTTGCAAAGGGGGATACCTGCCGATTTTTCCGCTCAAGGGGATTTTTCCGGAGATTACGCCGGGGATGTCCACGTGGCGGATTCTCGGGAGTACGCTCTGGCATTATGTGCTTCCGGTTTTCTGTCTGAGTTATGCGGGATTTGCGGGACTGGCGCGATTTACGCGTTCGGGGATGCTGGAGGTGATACATCAGGATTACATCCGGACCGCGCGTGCCAAAGGGCTCGGGGAGTGGGGCGTTATCATGAAGCACGCTTTGCGTAATGCATTGATCATCATGATTACGCTTTTTGCGGGGATTCTTCCGTCTCTGGTCGCCGGGAGTATTCTTGTGGAATATGTATTCAACATTCCGGGGATGGGATCGCTTTCGATGCTGGCGTTGAGCAGCCGTGACATTCCGCTTCTGATGGCGCTTTTTGCATTTGGCGGCGCATTGACGCTTGCGGGCATTCTTCTTTCGGACCTGCTTTATGTGATTGCCGATCCGCGGATTGACTTTGATTCGCGCGCCTGAAAATAAAAAAATTTGCGAAGCAACTAAAAGCGCGCGAAGCTGCGCCCAAAAAATAAACAAGCGCGCGAAGCTGCGCCTAAAAAAATAATTTGCTATGCAAATTATGATTCGTGCAGGACTCTCAGTCCTGCCGCGGTCCAGCTGCGTAAGCTGGTCGCGCGAAGCGCGAAATAAAACTGCGCGCACAGTTGCGCCCAAAAAATAAAAAAGTTGCGAAGCGCGAAATAAAACTGCGCGCGAAGCCGCGCCCAAGGACGAGAAGCGTTTCTTCACGCCGGCACAGCGTACAATCTCAAGGAAATGACCGGAGCTCTCGAGTCTGATAAATATGAAAGAGACGAAAGAACGCTTCCGCATTCTTCCGTCTCAAAGGATACGCCCGGAGCTCTCGAACTTTTCCAGCGGAAAAGTTCTCGTCACTGAGCGGGTTGAACCGCTCCGGGCGGGGATTTCGCACTCCGTGCGACCAGCGTTTCGCCGCTGGACCGCGCCAAGGGCCAACGGCCCTTGACCCCGAGAAAAATGCGTTGCATTTTTCCGTTTCAATGGATACGCTCGGAGCTCTCGAGTCTGATAAATATGAAAGAGACGAAAGAACGCTTCCGCATTCTTCCGTCTCAAAGGATACGCCCGGA
>CASEFP010000155.1 GCA_949287225.1 uncultured Lentisphaeria bacterium | reverse complement strand
TAGCATTTATAGTAAGGTGGCACCTGATAATAACATGTGCCGGGTTCATTATAGATGAGGTGCCACTATGGTACCGTAGGACGAATGGAACATTTTCGATACTGAAATCGAGGAGGTGTTAAGGTGCCATTATGGTGCAGTTGGAACGCCACTGGTGTTCGATGCGAACAACCGGTTGTGTCTTACGAGGTACCATTATAGTGCCGTTGGAACAGGTTCTAATGTAGTCCCAAAGAGCTATGGAACTGCTCTCTGTGTAGGGATCGACAGATCAGGCAGGAGCCATCTCTTTGAGCAGAGTTTAGTTAGGTGCCAAACTGTGCCGTTTTAGAACTTGGAAGTACCGAAAAGTGCCTTTTTCGATCAGTTGAAACGTCTGCAAGACAAAAGCTAAATTAGAGAATAACATCTTGAAATAGAGAGCCTTGTAGCGTAAAGTTGAGCTCAACAGGAGGTTGTGAGAAGCCGACATCCTGTCCGTCTTCCGACGGACCGCGAATTGACGGAAACGCTCGGGTTGAGCCGTGTCACAGTCCGGCGTGCGGTTTCCGAACTCTGCCGCGGGTGCTATATCCTGAAAATCCCGGGCAAACAGGGGATTTACACCAATCCTGCGATGGCCGAGATTACTCTGCACAGCATCGGCATTCTCCGTTCCAGCAACTACATTCACAATCGTGAGCTTTCCATCCTGGGAGCGATGGGCGAGGAGCTGATGCGCCGCAAATGCTTTTATTCGATGAATTTTTTCATGCTGCATGATGCTTCTGCCGCCACGCTGGCACGTGAGTTGCGCTCCAGCGGCCTTGACTGCATGATCTCCTTCGAGCCGTCTCCCCTTGTGGAATCGCTTCTGGACCAGGGGATTCCACTTCTGACGGTGGAACATTTCGGTTATCCGGAGCGGGTATCGCGGAATTTTTTCGGGACGGATGAAGCTGCCGCCGGCCGAGCCGCAGCCCAGGCGGTCGCGCATCGTCAGTTCCGGAATATCCTCTACTGCGGAAGTTATCCGGAAATGCGCCGGGTGTTTCAGGAAACCCTTTCGGGAAGTGCATGGATTGACTGCATCGACGGCACGGAAAAACCGGATGTTTTCCTCCAGATCCTGAAGCGGAAGAAATATGATGCGGTGATTGGGATGATGCGCGAAATCGGTATCCGAAAACTGTATGACGCTCTTCATGAGCTGAATCCCGCAGTCCCGCCTGAAATCTATCTTTATCCCTGGCCGGAGTCGGAACTTTTCCGAGAAGGAAATCCGGCTTTTCCCACGGTTGTTTTCGACACTGCTTTTTTTCAGGGTCAGCTTAAAAAGCTTGGACAAGCTCTGGCCGACGGCGTCATCCGCCTTCTTGCCGGTGAGACGGTAAGCGGCACATTGATCAATCCGATTCATTTCAATCCAAAACGGAGGAGGACAGCAGAACAATGAGATCCGGATTTTTCTTTTTATCGCGGCACAGAATGGTGCGGGGAGGCCGGGCCGGTGACATAGGAGATGCGGAAATCCGGTTCAGATTGCGGAATCTTTTTACATTGATAGAGCTTCTGGTTGTAATTGCGATCATCGCGATTCTGGCAGCGTTGCTCTTGCCTGTTCTGGGACGTGCGCGTGACAAAGCCAAAAGTATTCAATGCATTTCCAATCTCAAGCAGATCGGCCTGGCCGCCGCACAGTATTCTTCCGATTACAATGATTTCATTCCGCCGGGTTGTTTTGTGGCGGAACCCCATATGGAATGGCGTTATGTCTATGCGCCTTATATCAGTCAGGTTCTTGCTTCGGACGGAACCTTTGCGCCGCTCGGAAGAACGAACAACGGCAGCCGTCTTGTGTGTCCCGTGCCTCCGGTGACTTTCGGCTATACCTATGGAGCTCATGTAACGCGTTCCTATCTTTTTTACGGCAACAGTTCCGCTCCGTTTTACTTTATCGGGGATAGTGATCCGGTTCAGTGGCGCAAGCTCTCCCGCGTGGCACAGAATATTGCCATGATCGTGGATTTGTGGCAGGCGCAGGCTTCCGGCAAGGACCGTCTCCTCAATCCGATTGTCTATTCCCCCCGCTACCCGAATATTACGCTCAACTGTGATTTCAATGGAAATGGAATACCGGACTCCTACACGGGCTTTTCCCATTCGGGCAGCAATACCGCCTACAATATGTGGGGCGCCAATGCGCATCGCAACAGCATCAATATGCTGCTGGTCAACGGCGCGGCCGTGAATAAGACATTTGCCGAATGGGAGATCAACATGAACAGCAGCGGCTGGATTTTCGATACAAAATATAACTACTGAACAGAGGTATGACAATGATGACTTTTTGCCGCTTTTTTCTTTCTTTTCTTTTTATTGTTGCAACCTCGCTTGCCGCGGGGGAATGGAAAATTTCCCATCCCCGTCCGGATGCGACGATTCTTTATAATGAGAACGGCGACTGGGCCGGTATCCGGGGAAGCAGTCTGGCTCCTCTGACCTATCATACGGCTCGGGTTCGCAAAATTTTCGACATGAGCAGACTTCCTCCGGGAACATTGGAAAAGACAGAAAATGCGGCGCTTCTGATTCATCTGGGTATTGTGGATTACAGCCTTGTGAAAAACAAGCAGTCTCCCAACGGGCTGAACGAGGAATTTGTAATTGAAATCAATGGACACAAACTAACGTTTCCCACTGCAGATCCGCGATTCCCCGCCAGAGGGATTCCCTCCAATATCCCGAGTGATGCCGATTCCATCGGGATCCGGCGCGGCCAGACAGAGAAACAAATGCATGACTGGGTGGAAATCCCGTTCCCCGCTTCCTGGCTCAATGCGGGGCAGTCAACAGTGGAAATGTACAAGAAACCATCCCGCAATCAGGATGACTTTGTCTATGTCGGCATTGATATTACCGTGGACAATACCGCGACCTCTTTCAGCTTCAACGGGGGAAAGGAATGGAAAACCGGAACAGGCAGCCAGCCCGCAGGGAAAGGGGAATATCTGATGCGTCTTGGGCTGTCATCCTCAAAGAAGCCGCTTCCCTTTCTTCAGGTCGATGACACCCCTGTTGATCTGGCGCCTGTCATGAAGTCTCCACGCGGAACCAGGAGCGCAGCGCCATCCTCCTGCACGATTTCGGGGGATACGGCCAAATTGGTCAATCCCTCATTCGAGGCGGAATTCCGCCTGCGCCCGCGTATGGAACTTCTTTCGCTGAAGGCTGCCGAAGTTTCGTGCGACGTGATCCGCCATCCCGGTTTTTCCCGGCTTTTCCGGATCAAGTCCGGAGAGCGGATTTTTGACAACCGTCATGCGTCAGTCAGAAAGGTTCTTCCGTTGTCAGACGGTTTTTCCGCTGAATTCGAGCTCGCGGGAACGCCTCTTTGCGGCACATTCACCTGTCGCGCGACGGGAGATGAACTGCGATTTGAACTGGAACTTGAAAATACAGGGAGCGTACCGTATCGTTTTCTGAGTGCGTTTCCTCATTTTGCAGGAATTGCTCTCTCTGAACGTTCCGCGGACGATTATTTCCTTTTCCCTCACGGGGGCGGAACTCTTTCGAACCGGAATGCCGCGCTGCGTTCCGTTTACGGCACGGACGGATGCTGGTGGCAGATGATTGATCTGTTCTCGCCGGAACGCGGAGGCGGACTTTATCTGCGCTGCGACGATCCGAAGGCGTTGTACAAGGGCTTTGCCCTGCGGAAGGGGAAAGACGTTCAGAACCGTTATATTCTGAAGCATGGTTACACGCCTGGACGCGATCCGAAACTGCAGTTCACCGATGCCCTGGAGGAAAAAGAGGGGATCGGAATCAGCATTGATTATCAGGAATACAACCGTGCGCCGGGAGCGAAGCTGAAACTCCCCGCGGCCTGTCTCGGGACCCATGGGGGCAACTGGAAGACGGCGATGGAACGCTATGCCGCATGGTCGAAGAAAACCTGGCCGCCGCGGCCGCCGTCTCCGCTTCTGGCAAAATTCTGGAATCTTCACGGGGGAATCGGACATACGCTCTCAACTGCCGCGTTCACTACAAGTTATCTGAATCCGACGGAACAGATCATCGAACAGGATTCCTATTGGACCTTGAGCAAACGCGCGCCATGGGGTAGCTCCTGGGAAGAGTTCGACAAGGCTCTCAAATCAAAAGGAGGGCGGATCCTCAGCTGGAAGGATCCGGTTACGGGAAAGCGCCTCTATCCCTTGAACCGCGGGGATTATGACGGTTACAATCCGGACTGGGGCGGGCTCGAAGCCTTTCGCACCTATATCCGGAAAGTGAAGGAAACGGGACGTCCGGTTACACTTTATACGGATCCTGTCATAGCCTGTCATAATACTGAAAACGGACCGCTTCTTGCGGAAAAATACGGTGTGATCAATCCCGACTGGCGCGATCCCCGCCCGGTTCCGATGGCGCCGAAAGCGCCTGTCGTAACGGCTTATTATTCCTACTGTCTCGACATCAATGCCAAAGGCTATCCTGAATGGATCGCAAAAACCATGGCGCGGCTCTGCCGGGAAACCGGAGTGGACGGCATCCGCCTGGACGAATACGGACATCGCGGTTACATCTGCCTTTCCAACAAGCATGAACACCTGTTCGGCGAGGCGGGGCAGAACGCCTGGCTGGAAGCGGTCTGCCACAGCATCAAGCTGGTCCGGCAGGAGTTTGAGAAGATCAATCCGGATCTGATCATCATGACGGAGTTTCCCGGGCATGACCGTATGGCATCCCTGCTCGATGGAGCGCTCTCCTACAATACCTGTCGGAGAATCGGTCCTCTTGCGCCGCTGCCATTGAATCTCTTCCGGATGTATTTTCCTGAATGCAAGTTATTTGAAATCAGTGTCAACGGTCCGCCTGAATATTGGAACTATGCGATGTGGAACGGAATGGGCGCATGCTATCCGATATATCCGATGCGTTACCTGAAAGTTCTGAACAGATACGGGAAAATCTTCAGCGGAGATTTTGAATCTCTTGTGCCGACCAGGAAACAGTATGTGTATGCGAATCGCTTTACGGAGCGGAATACGCGCAACAGTATCTATACCCTTTTCAATCTGACACCGCATACATGGAACGGGCCCGTGCTGGAGGCAAAATCCGGATTCCGCTACCGCGATCTATTTTCGGAACGTGATCTTCCAGTGGAAAACGGCAGTGTATCCCTGAATATTGAGTCGGAAAAGCTCGGCGTGATCGGAGAATTCCCCGTGAAAAACGCTGCCGGAAGAGCTCGGAATCAAAAACTGCCTGACATTGCCGAGGTCGACGCGAATTTCAAAACCGAATCTTTCCAGGGAGAAAAACTGCGATATCATGATGTGCTTCGATCTGCTGATTTTGAGATTAGCGGATTCGGCTGGCGCAAAGTCGGTGGCGAGTTCTGCCGTCTTCCGCGGAATCATGAGTTGTTCGGAAAACTTTCTCCGGCGCTTCAGAAGCTCAGTGTTCATACCAGCGGCGGCACCATCCGCTTTTGCACGGACGCAAGGCGGATTGCAATCCGTGCGAAACTGCGATACAGTTTCGATATGGACCATATGCCACGGACGGGTTCCTGCGGATTTGATTTTTATCTCGGCGCAGGAACCGGGCATGACCTCTTTTTTCGCAATGTCCCCGCCAGGCGCGAACACCTCAATGGGAAGAAACTGGAGACTCTGGTTTATAAAAAGACTTCCGCAAAACGGGATTTTTCAGCATGGACCATTTATCTGCCTCTTTACTGCGGCGTGGAGTCACTGGAAATCGGAACTGAACCGGAGGCATCTTTCCGGCCGGTCCGTCCATGGAAAGTCTCCAAACCTGTCGTTTTCTATGGCTCCAGCATTACGCAGGGGGGATGTGCGAGCCGTCCGGGAAACGCTTACGGCACTCTGCTCTGCCGGAGCCTTGATGCACCGCAGATCAATCTCGGTTTTTCCGGGAGCGCCCATGGCGAGGAGGCGCTGGCTAAACTGATTTCTGAACTGGATATGTCCGCTTTTGTCATGGATTATGATTATAATGCCGTGAATGCCGAGGAACTGGCAAAAACTCATGAGAAATTCTTCCGCATCATCCGGAAGGCGCATCCGGAGCTGCCGGTTCTGCTGCTTTCCCGCTGCACATTATACGCGCCTGACCGCACCGCTGTCATCCGGAAAACATGGAGCAATGCCGTTGCATCCGGCGACCGTTTCGTCCGTTTTGTCGAAGGCGCGGCGCTGATTGATTCCGAGGCGAAAATCGTTGCGAGCGTAGACGGCTGTCATCCGAACGATCTGGGATTCTATCTGATGTACAGGAAACTCCTGCCGCTCCTTCGGGAAATGCTTGGATCTCCAGTAGAAATGGAAAAATAAACCTATCCGCGAGGAGAGGTCGTCTGGCAAACAACAGATTTATTTGCCCTTCTTTTTTTCTTTCTTCTGCATCGAGTGTGACTGCCGTTTCTGAAATTTTGCCGAGGCCGCCGCGAATTCTCCATCGAGCGGCGGTTCCATCGTGTGATGCAGCATATCGTTGACATAACATCCTGCACCATCGCGGTGCCCACGGTGAAGATTGCTTTTCCTGCTTCTTCGCTTCAGATCCGGAAATGCTCTGATCCGCAGCAGAGTGTTTCCGTAAGGAGGCACTGCCAGTTCCCCCTCTGGTCCGCATGGAGCCTGAAATGAAATTGACTGGATTTTCGGACGGATTACCCGAATCGGGTTGAAGAATTGTATGAGACTGCGTAACGCATCCGTCCCGGAATCCGAGCACTGTTCTTCTGATTTTTTAATTTTCTGCCAGTCTCCTGCCGAGATGAAAAGAAAAATGCTGCATGCCGCAGAGAAAACCTCCTGAGTCTTGAGAAATCAAAAATATTTTTGGAGAATCCTCTTTAAAATTCATATTTTGATATTATAATATCTTATATGCGACTTAAAATTCATAATATGAACTTAATGTGCTGGTTTTCTTATGATCAAAGTATTGGACAAGACATTCGGCATTCTGGAAGCGATCGTCCGCGCAACCCCGCATCCGATGGGGCCGATGGCGCTTGCCGAAGCGCTGAACCTGAACCGCGCAACCTGTTCACGGATATTGAAAATGCTGCTGGATTCCGGCTACATCGTGCAGGTATCCCGGCAGGCGGGGTATGCCGCCGGCCCGCGGATCCTGACGCTGAGCAATATGGCGATGTTCCAGGCTGCACTTCTGGAAAAGGCGATTCCCGTGATTGACCGGACCGCCGAGGCCGTGCGGGATTCCGTGCTGATTTCCCGGATTTACGCGGGCGAACGTTACGTGCTTTATCACCGCAACTGCAACCCGGAGCGCCGGATTCGTCTTGCCGCGCCTTCCTTTCAGGATATTTACGAAACCGCGACCGGAGTCCTTGAAATGGCCTACCGTTCCCCGGAGGAACAGCTGGCTTATTATGACGCGGTGCCGCGCCGGCATGATATTCTGCCGGAGTTCCGGAAACGGGGAAATGTGCATCCGCTGCTGGTGAAAATCCGGGAAGAGGGCATGTTTCATTCCCGGAAAACGGATCAGGGAGTCTTCGCTTTTCCCGTTTTTTCAAACAGACATTTTCTTGCCTCCCTCGGCTGTTCCATTCCGATCTGCAAAGATACGCCGGAACATGTCAAAACAATCAAACGGATCGTCGGCGGCGCGGGCGCGGAGATTTCCGCGTCGCTCTCCACGATAGATTCCATAGGCTGAATGCAACAGGAGAACGGATCAGATGGATCGCCTTCAGAAGCTGGGCACTGTGAAAGCGGTGTGTTCGTCACAGGTTGGAACCTCGCCGCTCGGACTGGGTTTTGAGAAACTGGACCGCGGTGTCTTCGAGCCGGAAAAAGCGTATGATAAAGTCGCCGAACTTGGGGTGAAGTGGATTCGTATCCAGTCCGGCTGGGCGCGGACGGAAAAGGAGAAGGGCGTTTACGATTTCTCCTGGCTGGACAGGATCGTGGACAATCTCTGCGCGCGCGGACTGGTTCCCTGGATGTGTCTCTGCTACGGGAACGGTCTTTATGACGCGGAGGCGGCGAAAGTGTTCGGCGCGGTCGGCTGCCCGCCCGTCAGGACGGAGGAAGAGAAAAACGCCTGGCACCGTTATGTCGTGGAGACCGTCCGCCGCTACAGGGGGCGCATCACATGGTTTGAAGTCTGGAACGAGCCGGACGGCAGCTGGTGCTGGAAGCACGGTACGAACGGAACGGAATACGGCGAGTTCGTCAAGGCGACGGCGAAAGCCGTGAAGGAAGGCAATCCGGATGCGAAAATCATGGGGGGATCGTTCTGCACCAACTGCCTGAAATGGCTTCATGACATGTTTCAGACCGGCGCGGGCGAGGTGATGGACGCCTTTACCTATCATGGCTACACGCCGGATGAACAGCAGGGAACCGGGCTGCGGATCCGAACGATCCGGGCCATCTGCAATCTCTACAATCCCCGCATCCGCCTGGTTCAGGGGGAGACCGGAACGCAGTCTCGGATCAGTGCGGCGGGGGCCCTCCACGGCGGGGCCTGGACTTTGGAGCGGCAGGCGAAATTTCTTGCCCGGCAGATGCTTGCCCATCTTTCGCTGGGAGTCATGTTCACCTCCTATTTTTCCTGCATGGACATGGTGGAGGCGCTGAACGGAAAAGCGGGAGAAAAATCCACCTGGATGGATTTCGGATATTTCGGAGTTCTGGCTGCTGATTTCGATGAAAACGGAGTCGCAACCGGAGAATACAGTCCGAAACCATCCTATCGCGTCCTGCGGAATCTTGCCGCGATTTTCCGGGAGGATTTTTCCGTCTGCGACCTTCCGATGTTTTTCATCCCGTCCGACTCCATGAGGGTTCTCCGCATGGATGACGACGGCGGAGATCTGATGCATTGTGGTTTCCGGCGGCCGGACGGCAGTTCGGCTTTTGCTTACTGGATGCCCTCGGAACTGCTTACGACGACGTATGAATCGACTGTCTCCATGGAGTTTGCCGCGCAGAAGGATGACTGGCGCCTGATCGACCCGTTCTCCGGTGCGGTCTACCGGATCCCGGACTCGATGCTGGAACGGGATGGAGAAGGGTTCGTCCGTTTCAAACATCTGCCGCTGCGGGATTATCCGCTGATTCTTACATTCGGCGACTTCATCATGCAATCCTGAATCAATCAACCTGAAAAGGATGTAAACATGGATCTGACTGGAAAAAGAGCACTTGTCACAGGCGCTTCGCAAGGCCTGGGACGTGTGATTGCACTTGAGCTTGCGAAAAAAGACTGTGAAGTGATTGTCAACTGCGCACACAATCCCGGCAATGCGCAGAAGGTCGCCGAGGAGATCAGGGCGGCAGGGGGGCAGGCCGAAGTCTGTGTCTGCAGCGTTTCCGACGAGAAGGCGGTGAACGCGATGTTCGGGAAACTGGGAAGAGTTGACATTCTTGTCAACAACGCCCGGCTTGATCCCTGGAGGCGGACGAGCGAAATGAGCGAAGGCGAATGGTGGTCGCTCGTCATGGATGTGAATCTCAAGGGCGCATTTCTCTGCTCCATGGCGTTTTTCAACCGTGCCAAGGAGTTCGGCTGGGGACGCATCGTGAACATTGCCTCGGTTCGTTCGTTCCGGCCGGCGGAAATGAACATGATTGCCTATGGCGTCTCCAAACTCGGCATGCACGGGCTGACCCGGGCGTTTGCGGACAACGGGGCTCCGTTCGGCATTACGGCGAACACGGTCTGTCCCGGCATGGTCGTTACGGAGAACATCAACAAACGCCTGACGCCGGAGAAATACAAAGAGGAGTCCTCCGCGATTCCGCTCGGGCGCGGTGCGACATGCGAGGAGATTGCCGACGCGGTTCTGTTCGCAATCGGCAACGGATATGTGACCGGCGAAACCATCAACATCAACGGCGGCATGTATTATGCACCGTGAAAAATTTGAATTATGAAGATTACAGCAGTAAAGACTTTCATCTGTAACGCATTCCGCACCAATTTCGTGTTTGTCAAAATTGAAACCGACAAAGGCATTCACGGCTGGGGCGAGGCGACGCTAGAATACAGGGAACTGACGGTTCAGGCGGCGATTCACGATCTGGAGGACTGGCTCATCGGAAAGGATCCGCACAACATAGAGGCGTTCCGGCACGACTGTTATCGCGACGCCTACTGGCGCGGCGGCCCCGTCCTGATGAGCGCGCTTGCCGGTGTGGAGACGGCGCTCTGGGACATCAAGGGAAAAGACCTGAACGTTCCCGTCTACCAGCTTCTCGGCGGGAAGGTGCGTGATGCGGTTCCGGTCTATGTCAACGGCTGGTTCGCTCCGGCGAAGACGCCCGATGAGTTTGCAGAAAAGGCGCTTGAAGTCCGCCGCAGCCGCTTCCCCGGCTGCAAATGGGATCCCTTCGGAAAAGCCTGGCAGCAGATCGGAAAACACGAACTGAACCGCGCGATGGAATGCGTGGCGAAGGTTTCCGAGGCCGCCGGGAACGACGTCCATCTGCTGATCGAGGGACACGGCCGATTCGATATTCCGACCGCGGTGAAAATCGGCCGCCGTCTGGAGGAGTTTGACATCTTCTGGTTCGAGGAGCCGATTCCGCCCGACGACAAGGAGGGGCTGCGCGAAGTCAAGGAGCGTGTGCGCGTCTCCATTGCAGCAGGAGAACGTCTCTACAACCGCTATGAATACCGGAGATTCTTCGATTTGAACTGTTCCGACTACATTCAGCCGGACATCTCGCACGCGGGCGGCATCATGGAAATGCGGATGCTGGGTGCCGAGGCGGAGTGCCGCCATATCGGATTCTGCCCGCACAATCCCTCCGGTCCGGTCGCGAACGCGGCCACGCTTCAGCTCGCGGCCTGTGTTCCGAACTTCGTCATGCTGGAAATGATGATGACCGATGTTCCCTGGCGCGCGGAAATCTGCGACGAGCGCCTGACGCTGAAAAACGGCTGCATGATGATTCCGGATCGTCCGGGAATCGGGATCGAACTGAATGAGAAGGAGCTTCTGAAACACCCGTATATCCGGACCTCTCTGCGCCATTACCGGGGCGATCTGACGAATATCCGCCCGCCGGACGCGGTCAGGTATTACGAGCTTGTGAATGAAAGGTGACACCGGATTTCACTTTCTGCAGGGGAAGTGGGCCGGAAGAATGAAGCATTCCGCACGGAGAGGGCGATTTTCCCCTTCCCGGAACCGGAATCGTTCCACAGTCAGAACGCAGAACTGCGATACAGCTGCCGGTAGCGGAGGGGGTGTCCCATAATATTTCCGGAATATTTAACAGAAAACTTGACGCTTTCCAGCGGATCCGAATGCGGTCAATGCCGGATTCCGCACTTCCGCGCACTGTCTGGAACAGAACGCCTGTGACCATGAAAGGAAACTTCCGCACGGTCACATTGGATTCCGGATTTCGAGAGGGTTTATTTCCGGTCCGGCAATTCGACGGTTACCGTGGAGTTCCTGACCGGAGATTTCATTCTGAATCCGGGAGAGAGAAGAACGTTTTCCATCCAGGTGAAATTTGTGTCGAAGAAGAATCCGCGCTTCGCTGCGGCATTGATCGGGCAACTCCTTATAAGGTCCGATGCGCTGCGTGCTGGTATCATCGTAGCGGATTTGCCAGCAGGGAAGTGCTTTCCTCTGCCCGGGAAACTGCCTTCCATGTCCTCGCTGGTGGAGGAGGATAAGGTCAATCTACAGACAGCCAACCGGGCGGTCAAGGTGCTCGAACAGAAAGGTGTCTTGAAATGTCATGTCGGCAAGGGCGGCACGCGTATTGATGCGGCAAGAGCACATCTGATCAGCAGCACTTCGCAGAGTCATTTTTCCGTGGACCAGGCGCTTTCAGGACGACCTAAGGTCCGTCTGCGTTTTCTAATCGCGGTGGTTGAACTTGTCCGGGCTGAGAATATTCCCCGAATCTAAGAATGTATCCCTGAATAGTCGATTTTCTGTATGTTTTCCGGCGCCTCGCTCCTCTCCGCGCCTGTTCCTCTCCGGAGGACATCTGTTTTACCCGGACGTCAAACTACCCCCGCTGATTCGCGCACCTTGGATGGAAAAAGCGCATTCCTGTCAAATATCGCCGAAGAACCATTTTTTCCCATTTTTTTTATTTTCCTCTTGACAAAATCATGATTTCAGAACACAGCCATCCCATAGGAAAAGAAAAAGTTGAAAGGTGATGGTTCTGGATGCAACTTATATTTCAGCAAAAAAACCAAGGAGCATCCATGAAACCATCAAAGCATAAAATGACCGTGTTGTCGCAAATATTCAAGTTGAT
>CASEFP010000154.1 GCA_949287225.1 uncultured Lentisphaeria bacterium | reverse complement strand
TGCGGGAAATCTGGGGGTTACGCGGAATTATTTCGCGGGACGCCATGACGGATACCGTACAATGCCGATTCTATGGGCGGACAGCCATTGCAGTCTGATGCGTAATGAGGAACTGATGCAGGGTAAAAACGGAAACTGGCGTTATTATCTGGCATATAAAAAGGAATAATCATGAGAAAAAGCGTTTTCCTGGCCGTCTGCTGTGCGCCGTTGTTCGCAGGTGCCGCAGGAGATATTCTGAAGGATTATGCGGCAATGGTGACTCCGCCGGAAATTCCGCGTGCTTTTGATGTGCATCGCAGCGGCTGTCCGGTCTGTGGAGATGCCATCAAGAAATTCGGAATGTACAGCTGGATCATTGATGAAAAAAAGCCCTTCAAAGTGCAATGTCCCTCCTGTAAGAATATTTATCCGGATAATGATTATCTGGCTTATTTCACAAGCAGATTCCAGGATCGATCACTGCTGCGCGGAAAAATTGTCGATGACGGACGCGGCTACCGGAAAAAAGGTGTAAAGGGCAAATACTGGTTTGTCGCCTATTACAACCACTGGACATTCCGCAACCGGACAGAGAAAACTCTCCGGACTCTGGCTGAGGAGTATGACCGCTCGGGCAATCCGGTTGCGGCCAGATGTGCTCTGGTCATGCTGGACAAACTGGCCACTTATTATGAGAGATACGATTACAATACACAATCCCGTTACGCCGAGGAGGTCGATCCTCACTACACCGGGCGGATCCTCAATGCGATTTGGGAAACACAACTGACTGAGAGTTTCGTGGATGCCTGGGCAAAAGTCCGGAAATTCTGCACAGTTTCCGATGCGGAACTTGCCGCTGCAACTGGAAAATCCAATACGGAACTGCAAAACCATATCGAGAAAAAACTTCTGCGTATTATTGCCAGGGATATTATGAGTCAGAACGGACGGAACTGGGGTAATTACGGGATGCATCAGCGCACATTGCTGAAAGTGGCGCTGCAGCTGCGGGAGCGTCCGGGCAGCCCCGCCGCAGCGGATATGGTTCGGTGGGTCACGGATTTTCGACCGAGCCGCAATGCATTTGGAATTCCCTTTGACTATGTTCTTACCAATAATGTTTTCGGCGACGGCATGCCCATGGAATCCCCGATGTACAACTCGTTCTGGTTGGACTGCATCGCGCCGATGGTGGAAATCCTCGGGAAATTCGGGATTGACAATACAAAGAGAGAAAAAGTCCTGCACCGTCTTTTCTCCGCGCCGGCAAAACTTGTAGTATGCGGACAATTCACGCCTTCTTCAGGGGATTCCGGAAACATCGGCAGCCGCGGGATCTTCGGTGGAAATGTACAAACTCTGCGGCATGCATTCCGCAATGCCCCCTCTGCTGCCTGCATAGGCATGCTTCAGGCACAATGTGATCTTACTGCGGAAGAACAGAAAGAAGCGGAAAAATTTTCCGATCCCCTGTTCGGTTATCGAAGCAATCTGCTTTCCGCTTACGGATTCGCCTCGCTTCAAAACGAGAATCCGCTGCGTCCGACAGCGTTGACCTTGAGTTTTGGACATTATCTGGGACATAAACACAGGGATGCGCTGCATCTGGAGCTCTTTTCCGGAGAAGCTCCGTTCATGCCGGATTTCGGTTATCCCGACAGTGCCTCCGGAGACGACCCGTCCCGTTATTTGTTCTACAGCAATACTCCGGCACATAACACGCTCCTTGTCAACAACCGCGCCCAGGAGGAAAAATCCGGTTCCATTCTTGCCTATGCGCCCGGCCGCTTCGCCGCATACATCAGGGCGGAGGCTCCGGCGGTATATCATGAAGTCACACGCTATGAACGTTCCGCATTGTTCGTGGAACCGCGGGGCGGAAAAATGATTGTTGTCGATCTCTTCCGGGTATCCGGCGGCTTGCGGCATGATCTGTTTTTCCACAGTGCAGGAGAGACTGTAAGAGGTGCCGACGACTGGCAAATACAGTTGCTATGGTAAAAGGAAGCGTAAAAAGAAAGAAGGCTGACTCTCAAAAGATGTGATACTGTATAAAAGGCGACGGCACATAGGCATGTGTCTCGCAAACAGTTAAACATTCCCAAAAAGGAGACGTCAGCCATGAAGAAAGAATGTAACACGGTTTCGTTCAAAAATCAAGTGATTTAT
>CASEFP010000153.1 GCA_949287225.1 uncultured Lentisphaeria bacterium | reverse complement strand
CTGAGTTTAAAACCATGTAGAAATTTGATATATGCGACTAACAGATAATGGATCAAGGCAACCCAGATTTGCGTCATCACAGCCTTTTTGCTTGTTCCGAGAAAACTTTTGATCTTCAGATTCTGCTTGATCCACTTAAAAAAGAGTTCGATTTGCCAGCGTTGTTTATAGATTCCGGCAATGCCCGATGCCGCAAGTTTGAAGTTATTTGTAATGAAGTGGTAATATTTATCATTTTCTTCATCATAGAATTCAACAAGACGCAGTTTTCGGGGATATTTTCTGCTGGTTTGATAGCCGGTAAAACAGATAACATCATCACGAATTATCCCGAGTTTTTCATTCCCTTCCCGATGCTGTCCGAGGAACTCGATTTGAGCATTGTTTTTGATCCTCGTCACGAAAAAAGCGCCCTCGTCTGAAATGTGTTTGAACCAGTTCAGATCGCAGTATCCCTTATCGAAGGTATAGATGCTGTCCGGCACAATGACAACATTCTCTCTTGCAGCACGAATATCCGCCATTCGGCCATCACTCATCAGCACGAAACATGGCAGATTTCCTGACAGATCAAGCTCTGTATGGAGCTTGATTGCCCCTTTGTTTTTACGATAATGTGCCCAATCATATTTCGTAAGACAGAGGTCAATACTTGTACTGTCAATCGCATGCAAAGGATTATTGAACTTAAACTTATGATGCGGTGCCAATTCCATCGTCCGGTCAAGCAGTTCTTCAAACAGTTTTTTGAATATTTCCGGGGAACGCCGATTCATTGCTTCGGCTAAAGTTGATTTCGGAACAACTTCCATGCCGAGATGATACAAGCGTTTATGATTGGCAAGCAAGCCGTTTTCAATTTCACGCAAGGAATCTTTGCCTGAAATCTGAACATAAAGTAATGTCTGAAACAGCTTCCACGCAGTAAAATGCTTGCAATAAAGGTCGCCTGACGTGTTTTTTACAGCATTTTCAAATCGATGTCTCGGAATAAAGTTGAAAAGCTGGTGAAAGATGCTACTGTAGTGCATGGTCGGGATTTCCTTGTTCTATATCAGTTGTTTGAGCACTTCTAATATAGGACAAGTCCCGATTTTAACAAGTCTGTTCGGATTTTTTACCGGACAGTAGTGATGACCGAACAAGAACTGAATGTCTTCCTCGACCTGGAATGGAACTGTGCCGCATTCACACCGGAGGACGCATCTGTTTCCGCTCCGCTCTCTCCGAAACAGTGGGCGCGCATCGTCTCCCGACACCCGGAACTCCAGGAACTCTGCCCTTTCTCTGAGTTTACCACGGAAGAATGGATTGTCGTGCTGACCAGGCAGCTGCCTTTGGCATGGAAATGTACTTGCTGGAAAGATTTCACTCCGTATCAATGGCAGAATTTGTTGCGGCATCAACCGACCTTATTGCATTACTGCGAAATCCCGGATCATCCTGCTGTACGGAGCGGATTGCTGGCAAGTGACAGTTATTTCAGCGCAGATATCGACACACATGATTTCACCCTCGGCGACTGGTTCTGGGTCGTCAAACAAAACCCGAGACTTTGGAATCACTGTCCATGCCAGGAACAATTCACGAAAGCGATGTGGTGGAGCCTTCTTTTCAGTTCCGCGGAGCTGCTGAAGGACTGTCCCTGCCTCGGCCAGTTCAGCGATGAGGACTGGCGCAGACTCAACCTCTTGCCGAAGTTGAAGGGCCGATTGCATACCCGTGAACAGTTCAGGATGCTGATCGACCTGACCAGCCACTCTCCGGACTCACGTATCCGATGAACTTCCTCAGCAGTAGCTTCACAATTCAGAGAAAATCTAAAAAGGAATCTTATTCTGCCCGCTATTGCTGGGGAAATGAGGTGTCAGATGTCGAAGATTTCTTGTCTCTGTCCAGTAGTCTACGATAACGGAAACAAGCCATACTAAAAAGTGAAAACTCCATCCCGGTCAGATCACATACCTTGAGAAGCGCAGAACGGAAGCTGCTGAATGAAATAAAAAAAGAACATGCTGTTGCCCGGGACACTCGGTATGAGTGTCCCGGGCGGGGTCATGCCCTGAACTGCAGATGACATTTCGGGCAGCGGTATAAACTGATCACATTTTCGTCGATCAGCTTGCCAGCCTGAGCGCCGAGCAGACCTCCGGAGGTAACACCCCAGAGGAGATTCAGGATTCCACCGGCAACAGCTCCGATGGTCGTTCCTGCTATTCCGAATGCACTTCCTGCACGAGCTCCACGCATCATGCCGGTAACAACGACAGTTCCGCCAGCGGTAATCCCGGCTGCGGTACCGATTGCACTGGCCGGATGAAGCGGATTCGCAATCGCGGAACAGTTCGGACAAAAGACTTTCGCCATGATAACAACTCCTTCTTTCAAGTGATAAAACCGGCGACCGAAGCCGCCGGGGTGCAAGATACTCTGCCGTTTGCACCACTTCCGACAGAGGGCGTGCCATGGGTGAATACCCGTGGATTACTTCCAGAGTTCCGCCTGCTTCCCGTCCAGTCCGAAGAGCCGGGTCAGGCTCCGGTAACACTGGTCGGCGCGGGCGGGGCTGTACTTTTTCGCGGTTTCGGTGAAGGCGTTTAACAAGCTCCACCGGGTCGGTTCCGCGAACTCCTCATGCCGGGGATGTTTGAATTCATTCCAGACGGTCAGAATATCACATGACGGTATCGCCTGATATTCCGCCGCCACCACCAGCAAAGCACGAACGTCATCATCATTGAGTTCATCGATCTTCAACTCCTCTGCTACGTTTTCCAAGGTTAAAAACTCCAGTTCCAGAGCGTTCACCGCTTCCAGAACCAGACCGTTCAGTTCGATCCGGGAGGTATGCCGACGCTTCAGAACCGTACTCCCTCCGAAGCACAAGTTACTGCACACGTGGACACTGAGTCCAGCGGACAATCCAACCGCAATCGTGCGATCATGGCTGTTGCGGATGCCGATGCAGCGGCTCCATTCCGAGCTCGAACTTTTGTTGATCCGCATCACGCCGAACATCCGCTGACCGTCACGAGCCAAGCCATACTGCTCCTCAAGAATCGTCCAGTTGTGCGTATGAACGACCTCCGTCACAGCCTCGATCACATCGCTGTGCGGAACCGGCTTCCAGCTCGCGGTCGCTTCGGGAGTCGGAACCAGCGCGATCTCGTCGCGTCCGACGAACTTTCCTTCACACATCATCAATCCCATAACTACCGCCAATTTTTGCAACGATTTTTATACGGACACTCCGCACAGGCGAAGCTCGTTTCATTCGGCAGAAACACACCCTTGTCTATCGCGTCCTGTACATGAGACGCCAGCGACTCGAACCGTTGGAATGCGTCCTCATCGCGGCAGGTGTAGTGCGTTTCGCAGACAGGATTTTTCGCCTTGGTAATCACATCGAACCGGAAGAGCGGTATCGTGCCATTCAACTTCTCGTAGGCATACGAAAAGATGGTTGCCTGCAAATCGCGGTCGGCCTTGCCTGCGGGCCAGCGATTCGCGGAGGTTTTCCAGTCCACGATACAGACATCACGCCCATCCTGAACCAGCAAATCCCATTCACCGATCAACGGCTTTTTGAGTCCGGGGACATCGATCTTGAACGCCTGCGCGACGCCCTTGATCGTGTAGTAATCCGACCAGTTCGCCAGCGCGGCATCGAGCATCCGATCCGCGAGCGCAAGCATCGAATCGAAATTCTCCCCCTCCTTGTAGATCAGGTTCGGTGTCGCTTCTGCTTCGATCCTGAACGCCTCCGAGAAACGCTCCACAAGCTCATCCTGCCGCAGAGAGTTTCCCATCATGCATTCCCACGCCTGAG
>CASEFP010000152.1 GCA_949287225.1 uncultured Lentisphaeria bacterium | reverse complement strand
TTTCAGACGGGTTCCCGAAGCTGTCAAGTTTCAAACGGAATAAAAGGGAGCATCGCGACCGATTATGCCGGATTGGGACTTGACTGCACAGGGGTTCCGGATATTCCATTCCCATTTTTTACATAAAGTGCAGAAGAACCAGAAAAGGCAGGATCCCCATCTGTTTTTATTTTTCAAATTGGCAAAAATATCCTGTTTTTTGGCAGATAATTCATCTTGTCAAAACCTCTCTTTTCGTGTATAATTAAAAGTACGGAAAAGATTTCCATCCTAAACAGCGAGGACGTGAACAATGATTGCATCTCTGCATGAAAAACGATTCCATCCGTTCAGCATTATAGAATTGCTGATCGTTATCTCTATTATTTCAATTCTTTCAGCGCTTCTGCTTCCTGTACTGAACTCTGGTCGGAACAAGGCAAGAAGCATCCAGTGCATGAACCAGCAGAAACAGCTGGGCTATGCGCATTTGAATTACGGGTTCGATAATACAGAACATTTTATTTGTTCCATCCCCAAGAACAGTGACGGAAGCAGTATGCAATGGGGACGAAAGCTGGCGGAACTAGGCTATCTCCTTTCCAGAAAATACGATGTCTGCCTGAAAAAAGGATTACGCTGTCCGGTGCTTCCGTTTCAGGAAAATTACAATGCCAGCTATGGAATGTTTTACAGTGACAATATGGGTTATTTCAAATCCATCTGGCAACATGTTTATCAGGTTCCAGGCGACACAACTGGATACGGTTTTCTGATGAATAAAATGAAACGCCCATCCTCAATCGGGCTCATGGGAGATTCCTTTTACTTTGAAAGCAATACACAATGGTACCAGATCCGCTATCAGAAAGCAACTGTTCCGTTTTGTCTGCCGCATTCCAAACGAGGTAATCTGCTGATGGCCGACGGTCATGTCCGGACATGGACGAAAAGCGAACTCGGAAAAATTTACGATCATGTCCCCGGCTCTGAATTTTCCAATGTCGTCGGCATGGAATTCTAACAGCAATAAGATCAGGAGCAGTTATGAGCGATCAATTCTATTATTGGGATTTCAATTCAGAACATCAACTGGAGCATTGGCAGATCATCTCCAGCCGAGGAAGTGAGAAAACTCTGGAATGTCATCTGAACAGTTGTGGCGGCAAATTTGTTTTTCTTCTGCCCTGCCGTGGAAGCTGCGATGTTTCCAATCCAATTCTCCGCAAGATCGCTGTCAACGGAACCTCTTTTCTACCAGGGAAAGATGCTCAACCCTGCTATATTCATCCCTATTTTGCCCGCTACGGATTTGATATCACACTCCGCAAAGGAATTAATATTCTGCATGTGACACTTGATTTTCCTCAAGGGGCTGAACTGCCGGAAAAGCTATTTTTCTCGCTGATTCCTCGGCAGGAAACCTCCAGACCCCCACGAAAAAAAAACAAAAAACGGTTCTACTCCTGTCCGGGAAAAGACGAGTTCCCGTCAGGCACCAACCACGTCGATCTTTCCGGCTGGACTCCGGGTATCGGCAGAGAGAACTCACCCGGACGCTTCGGATTCACCAAAGGCGACGGACTGCTGGACTGTGCCATGCCCAATCTGGGAATCGTCGATAAGATGTTCTTATGCGGTCAGCCACGATACCGAAAACCGTATCGCTGGCACTATTCTCTTCTTCCTCCCGGGATGCCTCTCCACGGCTCTTATCCACCCAGTGAATGCGGAATAGAAAATGACTCCATCGAGGTCAATCATCTTTCTGTGAAATGGAGAGCGGAATTCCAGAATTCTTCGTTTTCCTGCACCTATTCTCTGGCGACCCCAGCAATTCTGACCGAAAACAGTTTCGGATTCCAACGGATTTCCAATCTGCGATTTGCCGGGAATTATCAGTCTGTCCTGATTCCGCGCGGCAACCGTGTCGAAACGGTCGCCATCGACGAGGCGGATCTCTCCGGAATGACCGAAAACTGGCTGTTGTTTTTTGAGTGTACAGAATATCCGGAAATTCCTCTTATGGTGGTTCTGGAACGCCGTCCGGACACCTTTCTCGTGCAGCGAGATAAAGAAGGGAGACTCCTTGAGCTGCAATTTGGAACCTGTTCCTGGATGATGACCGCGACCCCCTTTGGAATCGAAAGTTTCACACCCGGAGAAACCGGATCCGGGAAATGGATTCGAGACGCAGTCAGCCGCTGCCGTTTCTGGAGCCGGGCCTTTCTTGCCTACCCGGTCCGCTGCATCGACTATTTCAAAATTAATCAGAAAAAAGAAACCGTTTCTATTACACAAAAATTTGAATATCGCTATCTTCAGGACCAATGGGGGACCGTTCCATTGGAAACCGCACCACTTCCCCCCACAGTCTCTTTATGCGGAAATGCAAAACTCTCGGGGATTCACGATTTTCGTTTCCCCACAAAATACGGTTTTCTTAATGGCGGATTCGGCTGCTTCTCCAGCTATGAACTGCCATTTATGCCGCTGGAACGACCATTCCCGCTAGTGGATGCGAACTCCTCCATTCCGGCCTTTCTGGCAGCCTCCATGAATGAATACAAACATTTTACAGGAGAGTTCTCGTCGGAATGGATCTCCTATCCATATGCCGGTGCCCACCTGGAACCATTTGCTTTCGCCTCCAGTATGATGTTCTTCATGAATTCTGAAGACAGGAAATTTCTCCGGGACAATATCCTCAAACGTCTTTCGTATGCATTGGAAGAAAACCGGAAATCACATTATCCGGTAATTCGTCACGGAGAAATGATGCGGAAAGCTCCGGAATATGATGATCTGGTCAAATTCTACCACGACCCGTCCATGACATTCAAAACGCTTTGGAACTGGTACGACAGAAAAGAACCCTTTACCGGCACAGAATTCAAAATCTGTTATTTGAACCTCTGTTATATTTCCAACGGCAATATTGTGGAAGGCACTCCCGAAGAAATCCGAAAGCTGAAAATACCTCTGATCGAAAACGACTGGGGGGTCGGGCTGACTTTTTATTATCTCTATCTCTGCGCACTTGCAGCCGGCTCTTTTGCGGAAATCAGGAAAAAGTGGGATCTTATCAAGAAAGTCTATGCTTTTTTTGACAAAATGCATGACTGGGCATGTATGGGGACCGGATTCAGCGATAATGGGATCACCTGGGTCGAAGGAGCCAATTACGGGCTCTTCCCCTCCTTCATCCATATGGCAGAGGCGGTCGGAGACCACACCTCCAGAGATTTCGGTATCTACAATGCAGCCAAACAGTTTGCGCTCCGTCTTGCAATCCTGCGATCATCTCTCGACTACTTTCCCCGCTGTTTCAAGGAATCACCCTGGTTCTGTACAAAAGCATTTCAGGAAGAAAATATTCCCGGGCACGGTTTTCAGAACATTCCGGCCCTTCTCCCGGGACGCCTCCGACCGGACGCGCTGTACAATATCACCACAGAAGGGCTTTATCCGGAAGCATTTACAGCACTTCGAAAATTTGGCGGAAAATCCTACCGGCAAACCTTTTCTCTAATGCGTTCCGCTCTTCTCCGGCCGAACGGTTCCTACGGAGATGCCTGGGGGAAAATGCAGCAGTTTTGCAGTATCCTGATTGATGAAGCCCTGAATCGCAGGGTTCCTCCGGAAAAGGTCATGCGGGATATCGACGCGGGAATCCGGAAGGGGCTTGTCATAAAACGCTGGA
>CASEFP010000151.1 GCA_949287225.1 uncultured Lentisphaeria bacterium | reverse complement strand
GACGAGTTCTTCCGTCATCAGGTTGGAGATGTTTCCCTTATGCGTCGAGAGGATCTCCTGACTGGAAAGAGAGCGTCCGCTTCCGTCGCACATGGCCGCGTTGGCGCGATTGTTATGGCGTAGATGAACCTTGTAATTGTTACCGGCGTTGAGCATGCAGTGCTGACTTTTCCAGTCGATCAGATAGCTGTCTGCAAAAAGGATGATCTTGCTTAAAGAACCTTGCGGCTCCCAGGCGATGTCGGGTTTTCTCCCGATCTGGTTCAGCCGGACAAAGCGGTTGCTGTTCCAGGCGCCTCCGCCGAGCCGATTATTCATTCCGTATGCAATCGCATACTCGTAATCGTATCCATTATTAACAAAGTATTTCTCGCTGAAGCCGGGGCAGCGGTATTTCCGATAGGAATCGCTCTTCCAGGACTCGTCACGGGTTCTACGTTCCGCAAAGAGCAGAAAACGGCGCGGCCAGTGTATGCAAGAATCCAGATCATCCACTGTCCCGGTTATCAGGTCGCCGCTCCGGTGAGCAATGGGCGGGGGGAGCCAGTCATCATGATCGCTGGCGTAGAGGAACATGAATGCCGCACACTGTTTGAGATTGGAGAGGCATTGCGTTCCGCGCGCTTTTTTCCTCGCCGCATCCAATGCCGGAAGAAGCAATGCAGCCAGAATCGCAATAATGGCGATTACGATGAGGAGTTCAATAAGAGTAAAATTCTTTTTTTCCTTTTTCATCGATAGATGCCTTTCCTGTCTGGTTTCTGTCAGAAACTGCTGTGGGAAGAAGTGCCTCCTGCATTCTGCTCTGTATCTGATGCCCCTCAAAAATGTTTTCCTCCTTTCCGGCAGAGTTCGTTCTTATCATTCTTTGACCAGTTCGTACGCCATGATTCCCGCCTGCCGCCCGGTGTCGGCGGTGAATTCAAGTCCGTCGTCGAGTTTCCGGAACGGGATTTCGGCCACGCGTTTTCCCGTCTGGCTGACGGCGTAGAGCTTGCCGTTTTCTGCAAGAGGAGTTTTCAGGCGGATCGTCGCCTGACCGATGCGGAGAAGGTGCGGATAGGTCCCTGTCCCATGCTGAGTACGACAGTAACGGAGGAGCTGATTGCCCTTCGTCGCCCATTTGTCCCGGGAGGGTTTGACATCGGTGATGTGAAGGATGAGGATCCGGCCGCTTTCCATCAGCGGCTTGTGATCGGCAGAACCGGCGAAGACAGTCGAGAAGGTCGTATTTCCGGTTACCCGGAGAAGGGAGCCCTCGTTGTCCATGTTCCTGTCCTGAACCAGGGCTTCGCTCCTTTCGGAGACGGCGCGGAAGAGATTCCGGGCCGGATGGAATGCGATCTGTCCACCCGGCGTGCGAATCCAGCCGTCGCTGTCGATTCCGCCGAGTTTCCGCAGGAGTGAATCCGGATCTTTCTGAACTTCCGGCGTAAGAAAATCCTCGTATGAAAATTCATTGTCCGCTTTTTCCCCTTCTTTGAACTGGAGCGAGAGTTTTCCCAGCACTCCCAGCCGGATATAGGCCGGAGGGGGATAGGCTTTTTCCAGATTCCGGGGATTGTAGGTCCATAGATTGTTGAGACCGGGATGCTCCCAGAGCCTTTCCGGGAGATTCAGATGGAGCTCGTTTTTCGCGGGGCGAATGTCTCCGCGGAGGTAGAAACAGGTAAAAATGTACTGGGAGAACACATTGACCGGATCCCACAAGATTCCAAATGCGTCAATGTTTTTCTGTCCATTGCTCAGGACATCGGGCCAGCGGCTGATCCATTTGACGGAATTAAAATCGAAAATCCCGTCGAAATCCTGCCATGCCGCAAATGCTCCGCCGACTGCACCGCCTTCCGAGCGAAACATGTTCGGCGCACAGTAGTGATACTCCGTCACCATGGACGGCATTCCGGCAATGCGATGGCGCGCCGTTATCAGCGGCGATTCCCAGTATTCCTGAATGGAGGAGCCCAGGCGGGAAGATTGGGGATGCATGTTCCAGCCGAAGCCGACATCCGCATTCGGGTGGGCCCAGTAGTAATGAATGTCGAAATAATCGTTGTCGCG
>CASEFP010000150.1 GCA_949287225.1 uncultured Lentisphaeria bacterium | reverse complement strand
CTTCTCTTTTGCCGAATTCAAGGCGGGAAGAAGAAGTGAAGCAAGAATCGCGATAACAGCAATCACAACAAGCAACTCTATTAATGTAAAAATCCGTTTCATTCATGCACCTCTTTCATAGATGGAGAATCTTTCTTCTGTGGTACTTTTCGCGTGTTGTCTTCCATTCCTTTTCGTGTTCCAGCTTACGCTCAAGATCAGCGATCTTCTTCTGCTGCTTCATCTGCGCTCGGTAAACCGACGCTCGCGCTTTTTCCAGGCGCGCCGCGAGAGCCTGGAGAGAAACAACTTCATTGCGGGAGGCGACAAGCTCTGACATTTTTGTGTGCATTTCCATATGCTTTCCGATAAGTTCCTGTTGCTTTCCGTTAAGTTCCTGCTGGAGGCGTATGAGGTCATTTTCAAGAAAGGAGTTTCTTTCGATCAGAATCTCAATGTGCCTTTGAAGCTCTCCGTTGATCTTCTTTGCGGCGATCAGGCTTTTGATGTAGGCAATGGCCTCTCCACAGGTATACGCGGCAACGTAGTTAAGCATGTGCAAACTGCGGCCTTACGGTCGCGGCGGACGGATCGGTTGATCTTCCGTTTCCGGCCTCGGTGATCCGGGTTGGTCTTCCGTATACATTTCTGGCGGAGACGCTGGACCCGGAGATCAAGTCGCAGGAGGGACAGCTTGTCGGGGAGAAGCGGACGGTGGTTCGCGCGGTTGTGACGGTCCGGGAGACTTCATCTCTGGAGATCGGCCCGACGGAGGACGCGCTTCTTCCTCTGAAGTTTCCGCTTCCGGAAACCTGGAACGCGCCGCCTGTGCTTTTTTCGGGTTCGATTCAGGCGGCTCTTCCGGGGGCTCACCGGGAAGAAGCGTGTGTGGTGTTCCGGCATACGGCGCCGCTGCCGGCGACGGTGCTTTCGATTTTAACGCAGATCAGTGTGGGGTGAAACGATGGGGAGAGCGAGTGTGACATTTCGTCCGGCGACAATGGAGGACGTTTTCTTTCTGGCGGACCGTCTGCGCAGGGCGGATCGGGATGAGGTTCTGGCTCTGGGTTTCCGTTCGCCTCTTTTGGCTCTGGAGAGCTCTTTTGCGTCTTCGGACGCGGCCTTTACCGGTCTGATTGACGGGGTTCCGGCGATGATGTTCGGAGTCGGGGCTCCGCTGTTTGCGGAGTCCGGGACCGTGTGGGCGCTCGGAACGGACGTCCTGACGGCGCATCCGCGGGAGATGCTGGTTTACGGCAGGAGGAAAATCCGGGAGCTGCTGGAGCTGTTTCCCTTTCTGGAGAACTGGTGCGATGCGCGCTACACGGCGGCGCACCGCTGGCTGAAACGAATCGGTTTCACGCTGTCCGATCCGCTTCCGCACGGGCCGCACGGCGAGGAGTTTGTGAAGATTTCCATTCGAAAGGGGGTCTGACTATGTGTGTGATTTCGACCATTTTGACTTTGAGCACGACGCTGGCAACGACGCTCGGCCTGTCTCTGCTGGGCGGTACGGCGGCAACGGCGGCGACGGGAGCGGCTGCGACGGCCGCGGGCGCGGCG